>JALEZT010000011.1 GCA_022772725.1 Eubacterium sp. | reverse complement strand
AATCCGAACCACGGTTTATCGTGGCAGATATTGCCCTTACTCTTCGTTAAAATACTCGTTAATCCGAAAGGATTAACTGCGTTTTGTGCCTTGATTAAGACCAAATCTGCACACGATAAACTGCAAAGCATCAAAAATGCTTGGAGTAAAGATGAGATTTGGCGTCTTGAAATGGCAGCCTTGCCGGCGCAAGGCAACAGCGAAAGCGACAAATATCGCTTTAATACTGCATTTTTGACGGGTTCGGATTATTGCCGTTACCCTAAGTTACTTAATAACTCTGATTCTGATTACGCCGTCTATCTTTTTGATATCCTCAACTGCGGCGGCGGAAACCTCGGAATCAACATCAATGATACTGTAAGCAAACTCGCCTCTGTTTTTATCAAGGAAATTTGCAATATTAATGCCGTCCTTGCTGATTGTGTCTGTTATTGTGGCAATCATATTCGGCTGATTTTTATGAATAACGGTTATTCTTGCGGCGCCGCTTCTTTGAAGCGAAACGGCCGGAAGATTTACGGAATTTTTGATATTTCCGTTTTCAAGGAAATCAATTAATTCCATAGCACCCATAGAAGCGCAGTTTTCCTCGCTTTCGGGAGTTGACGCGCCGAGATGCGGAAGCGCGATAACGCCGTCTATTCCGATAACCTTGGCAGACGGGAAATCAGTTACATAAGCCGCCATTCTTCCGTCTTCAAGTGCGCTGACAATATCTGCACTGTTTGCAAGATCGCCTCTTGCAAAGTTGAGGATTCTAACGGTATCCTTCATCTTTGCAATGTTTTCAGCGCAAATCATTTCCTTTGTTTCGGGAGTGAGCGGAACATGGACGGTTAAATAATCTGCAAGCGGGAATATTTCATCAAGATTATTGTTTATTGTAACCTCTTTTTTAAGAGTTTCTGCGGCTTCGGGGCTGAGGAACGGGTCATAGCCGATAACGCTCATACCGAGATCAACTGCGGCATTTGCAACAAGACGGCCTATTGCGCCAAGGCCGATAACGGCAAGGGTTTTGCCCTTAATTTCGGGGCCTGCAAAAGCACTTTTGCCCTTTTCAACGCTCTTGCTGACATTTTCATCGTTTTTGATTGTTTTGCACCAATCAATAGCCTTTGTTATTTTACGGCTTGAAAGAAGAAGTCCGCAGATAACAAGCTCTTTAACCGCGTTTGCATTTGCGCCGGGGGTGTTGAAAACAACTATGCCCTTTTGAGTGCAATCTGCAACGGGAATATTATTTACACCTGCGCCTGCTCTTGCGATTGCAAGAAGAGAAGTCGGCATTTCCATATCGTGCATTGCGGCGGAGCGAACCATTATTGCATCGGGGTTTTCAATATCATCGCCGTAAGCATATCTTGATTTATCGAACTTTGAAAGACCGACATTTGAAATCTTATTTAATGTTTTTATATTATACATTATTTATTCTCCTCCTCAAAGCGTTTCATAAACTCAACAAGCTTAACAACGCCCTCTGTTGGCATAGCGTTATAGATAGAAGCACGCATACCGCCTACTGTTCTGTGGCCTTTAAGATTAACAAAGCCTGCTTCGGTTGCCTCCTTGATGAATTTTGCGTTGAGCTCATCACTGTCTGTTACAAACGGAACATTCATAAGAGAGCGGTCCTCGGGAACAACGGTGCCCTTAAACATTTCGCTTGAATCAAGGAAATCATAAAGGATTTTTGCCTTTTCTTCGTTATGCTTCTTCATACCTTCAAGGTCGCCGTAGGTTTCCTTAATCCATTCAAGAACGAGCTTACAGATATAAATTGTCCAGCACGGAGGAGTGTTATAAAGAGAATCGGCGTCTGCCTGAACCTTATAATCCATCATAACAGGGCAGATATCACGCGCATTGCCGAGAAGATCCTCACGAACAATAACAACAACAAGACCTGCGGGCGCAACATTCTTTTGCGCACCGAAATATACAACGCCGAATTTTGAAATATCAAGCGGCTCTGAAAGTGCGCAGGACGAAACATCGGCAATAAGCACCTTATCTCCGACAGGAGGAAGCTCCTGATACTTTGTTCCGTAAATAGTGTTGTTAAGGCAGATATAAACATAATCTGCATCCTCACGGAAATCCTCGGGCTTTGTTTTGGGAATATAAGAAAAGGTTTTATCTGCCGAGGAGGCGGCGGCAACAACATCGCCGTATTTCTGCGCCTCTTGATATGCCTTTTTAGCCCACTGACCTGTGATGATATAATCTGCCTTGCCGTTTTTATTCATAAAGTTAAGCGGAATTGCAGAAAACTGTGCGGAAGCACCGCCTTGAAGAAACAGCACCTTATAATTATCGGGAATTTGATAAAGCTCTCTCATAAGAGCTTCTGCTTCTTTAATAATGTCGTCAAACACCTTTGAGCGATGGCTCATTTCCATAACGGACTGTCCCGAGCCCTTATAATCAAGTATCTCTGCTCCTGCCTTTTCAAGAACGGAAACAGGAAGTGTTGACGGACCTGCGCTGAAATTATAAACTCTTGCCATAAAAATATCCTCTCTTTCTTATTGGCTGATTTTTCTAATGCGTGTACTATTATAAAGATGTTTAACTTTTTGTCAATGCCTTGGCGAAAAGTTTGTTAGAAATAACGATAGATTGATAATCTTTTAACAATATTGTATGCAACGCCGTTCAATTTTGTTAAAAAAACACGGAACTTCGTTGTTTTGGAAGCTCCGCGCCGTAAAAATACCGTTTTAAATTTTAAATGACCGCCTGTTGCTTTTTCTCTTTTTAACGGCTTCAACATTTAAAAGAACAATTGTTCCGACAGCCGCTTCAAGCAAGCCGAGCAAAATCATAAACACAAAAAAGAGATTTAAAACAGAGCAAAATGCCTCATAATATGCCTGTGGCGAAATAAGTACACCTTTTCCGAAGCCCGACACAAGAGATATCAGCGCCGTGAAAACAAGTGCAATTCCGCAGGCGGATATTCCTGCGCCGACATAGCCGAACGAATTGTTCTTGCCCGAATAAAGAATAAACATAAGAACAGCACATACAAGGCACGCCACAAAAGCAATCAGCGCAAGGCCGGGAGAATTATCCTTTATAACATTAACAATAACGCGAAGATAATCGGAGCTTTGCAGGGTGCAGGTTTGAGTATATATTTCAGCCGCCTCCTGCGCAGTTCTTTCCACATCATCCTCTTTAAACTTAATATTATTGCCGTTTAGATATTCAAGGCACATATTATAGAAATAATCCTTTTTATTTTCAAAAAAGGATTTTGAATTTTCATTTGAATAAATCATCAAAACGGAGTGCCTTACCGCATCCTCAATAGGATTTTCCGTTTCAATATTTTTAAACACTCTTGACGGTATTGAGCTTTTAGCGGAAAGAGCGTCAAACTGCATATTAAGCTGATTTTCACATTCGCCGACAAGCTCATCGCTAACCATAACGCGATCTATAAAAGCACTGTTGCCGAAGGTGCCCCTAACGAGAAAAACGAAGGACAAAACCGTCATTGAAAAAGCAAGCACAACAGTCAGCAAAACGCTTATAATGCTTCTTGATTTTGATAAAGTCATAAGCGCCTACTCCTCAACCGCCGCACCGCTTGTCATTTCGGCGGTTACAACATAATATTTACTGCTTATTCCTGCGCCCTCGTCGCAGTTTGTATAAATAACAATGCCGTGCTCAACATTAGGATTGCGGGACAAAACATTGTTTTCGCCCGTTACGGCGTCTGCATTAATAACCTTAAACTCATAATCACCGTAGCACAATGAAAGCGTAAAGGTGTCGCCCTGTTCGATATTATACAAAAACTGCATTTGAGTTTTATAGCCGTATATGTAAGCGGCTCCCGTTTCGCCGGGAAGTCTTTCGCTGACGAGCGAAGCACCCTTTGAGGTGTTATAATAATCCGCATTATAAATCAGATTAAGCGTTTGGCCGTCTGCATTGAGCGTTCCTATTTCTGTGTTGCCTTCGGTTATACCGAGGGAGGCCTTGCTGACGGCAGCCTGCGACGGAGAGATTTTTTGAGCCTCAACAGTTTTTTCCTCGCAAAACGAAGCAAGGCAAAGCTCGTCCTTATAAAAGGGAACATAATGCTTTGCAAACGGAGTCAAAGAGAAAACAACTGCCGTTACCGCCACGGCGGTTATCAACGGAAAAACAATGCCCTTTTCTATGAAGCCTTTTGTAATCCGAGAATCATTGCTCATTGCTGATTTCCTGCCTGGTTAAGCGCATTTTGGAGCACATTCGCCCTTTTCTTTTTCGGCTTGAACGCCGGCGGATTTTTAAGCTTTTTAGTCCACCTGTTATTTTTTGCGGTTATCTTATTAATTTCGTGAACGGGTCCTGCCATATACTCTGTCATATACTTATCGGCAACCGCCATCATCTGCGGATCGTTTTTCATTTCGCCCAAGATGGTTACGCCGATAATATCCTGAACCTCATTTGTTCCGTCCTCATAAACCTCGCCGAGCATTTTGAAAAGCTTTTTCTGCTCTGCCTCTGTTCCGTTTTTGATAACATCAAGAACCTTCGGGGTTCCGATTTCCGTAAAGAAGGTTTCGGGAAGGAACTCGCCGTAATCGGAGATATTCTGCTTAATAGCATCTTTAAACTCGGGATAAAGAACGCCGAAGCGGTTTGCAAGTGAATCCGTGTCATAGCTGATGGTGCCGTTTTTAGCCTTTGACCTTGAAACAGCCTTCGGCATTTTAATTTTATCAATATCAACCTTTTTTCTTGAAGCGAAAATTGATGTTATTTCATCTGCAATCTCATTTGAAGCTGAGCGGCAATCCTTTTCATCAACAACAGACAAATCAAAAAGAGTTTTTGAAACGGTTTGAAATTCCGCCTCATCTGAATTTTCCGCAGTACATTCAAGAGAAAGAATATTCGTTTCGGCATTGTGGCAAACTCTGAAAAGGCCTTTGTTGCCCTTATATGTTAAATTTTCGTCGTTGCCTTTAAGCTTTGAAAAGCCAAGCTCCTTAACGGTGTTTTCAAGATTTTTTTCAATTAATCTGTACGCCTCGTTAATTTCCATAAAAATTACTCCTGTTTATAAAATTATATAACTGTCCATTATACACATTTGGTATTATAGCATTAATTTTTCAATTTGTCATTACTTTATTTTTAAAATATATTTTGAATTATAATTGTTGAATTTAAAATGATGTTGTGTTACAATATAACGAATATACGAGGAGCAAATGTATATAATGGAAAAAATTCTTATTGAGCTGAAAGGAACTCAGCGTTTCGGAAACGAAAAGGATTCGATTGAGCTTGCAACCTTCGGAACGTTGAGAGACGACGGAAAATCATATATTATCCGTTACAGCGAGGAGCAGGAGCCGCCCGAGGCACCCGTTAAGGTTACGGTTAGGGTTAAAAAAGACCTTTCAAGCGTTGAAATGACAAGGCTCGGCACCGCTCACAGCAGTCTTTTTATTGAAAAATCAAGAAGAAATCTTTGCAGCTACAACACGGAATACGGCAATATGCTTATGGGAGTTTACGGCAAAGAGATTGAATTTGAAAAAAAGGACGGCGCAGGCAGGTTTTTATTTGAATACGATATTGATTTTAACGGCTCCGTTGCTTCGCGAAACAAGGTTGATTTAAGCTATACCGTTAAAAGCAATTGAAAATAACGAAATAATGAAAACGGAGAAACAGAAAATGTCTTTACTTGTAAAAGAAACACAAAAGGAATTAAGGCTTAGGATTATTGAAGCTCTCGGAAGAGCAGTTGCAAACGGAGAGCTTCCCGCAGAGCCTATTCCCGATTTTATCATTGAAAAGCCGGCAAACAGTGCAAACGGCGATTTTTCCGCAAATGTTGCGCTTGCAGGCGCAAGAGCGTTCAAAAAAGCACCGAGGGCAATTGCAGAAAGCATAGTTAACAATCTTGACCTTGAAGGCACTCTTTTTGAAAAGGTTGAAATTGCAGGACCGGGCTTTTTAAATTTCTATTTATCACAGCAGTATTACACGGAAATTATTAAGGATATTGCGGCAAAGGGCGAGGACTACGGCAAATCCGATTACGGCAAGGGCAAAAGAATTCTTGTTGAATTTGTTTCCGCCAACCCAACAGGACCTATGCACATAGGCAACGCAAGGGGCGGTGCTATCGGCGACTGCCTTTCGTCTGTTCTTGAATGGGCAGGCTATGAGGTTAACAGAGAATTTTATGTTAACGACGCAGGAAATCAAATTGAAAAATTTGCAACATCTCTTGAAGTTCGTTATCTTCAAATTTATAAGGACGGCATTGAAATGCCCGAGGACGCATACAAGGGCGCGGATATAACGGCGCACGCGCAGGCCTTTGCGGAGGAATACGGAGATAAATTTGTTGAAGCAGAAAGTGCAGACAGAAAAAAGGCGCTTGTTGATTTTGCATTGCCTAAAAACATTGCGGGGCTTGAAAGCGACCTGCTTCAATACCGCATTAAATATGATAAATGGTTTAAGGAGAGCTCGCTTCACGCGGACGGCTCCGTTAACGATATTATAGAAAAATTTAAGTCGCTCGGCGTTACCTATGAAAAAGACGGTGCGCTCTGGTTTAAAGCCTCTGAATACGGAAACGATAAGGATGTTGTGCTTATCCGCGCAAACGGAATACCGACATATATTGTTCCCGATATTGCATATCATTATAATAAGCTTGTTACGAGAGGCTACGACAAGGCGGTTGATGTTTTAGGCGCAGACCACCACGGCTATGTTCCCCGTATGAAGGCGGCATTATCTGCCTTGGGAATTGACCCGTCAAGGCTTGACTGCGTTATTATGCAAATGGTTCGCCTTGTTAGAAACGGAGAAACGATAAAGCTTTCAAAGCGTTCGGGAAAGGCGATAACCCTTACCACCCTGCTTGATGAAATTCCGATTGATGCGGCAAGATTTTTCTTTAATCTTCGCGAGCCGAACTCTCATTTTGATTTTGACCTTGACCTTGCTGCGCAGGAAACAAGCCAAAATCCCGTTTATTATGTTCAGTATGCACACGCGCGTATTTGCTCAATTCTTAAAAAGGCGCAGGCTGACGGAGTTGTTCTTCGCACGCCGACGGACGACGAATTAAATCTTCTTACCTCTGACGAGGAAACGGAGCTTATTCGCCATCTCTCATCACTTACCGATGAAATTGTTGCGGCGGCAAAGGCTTATGACCCTGCAAAGATAACTCATTTTGTTATTGAGCTTGCAACGCTTTTCCATAAGTTTTACAATGCCCAGCGCGTTATGGTTGACGATGAGGGACTTATGCAGGCAAGGCTTTATCTTTGCCTTGCGGTTAAGGATACGATTAAAAACATTTTAACTATGCTCAAAATTACTGCTCCGGAAGCGATGTAAAGAGGTGTTGCCGATGGCTTCATTTAAAAATAAATCACTTCATTCGGTTGGCAATGTTCTTTTTAAATACATTTATAAAAATCCGCAGAGGAATATGCTCAGGCTTGTTAAGGTGGGCAAAGCCGTTGCGGGTAAAATGTATCCCGAAAGCACATTCACAAAGCCGATTGAAATCATTTCAAACAAGGATAATATATGGCACGAATATCTCTTTAACGGTCTTAACGATATTAACAGAGATTTATTCCGCCGCGCAGCACTGACCTTTGCGATTGACTTAGGTCTTGAAGGAACCTCAACGCTTCGCAAAAAGCGCGATGAGCTCCACTGCAATATTCCGTGGGTTGTTTTGCTTGACCCAACCTCTGCCTGCAATTTAAAATGCAAGGGCTGTTGGGCGGCTGAATACGGGCACAAATCAAATCTTTCGCTTGATGAAATGCGCAAAATAATAAGAGAAAGCAAGGAGCTCGGAACGCATTTCTTTATGTTCACGGGCGGCGAGCCTCTTATTCGCAAAAATGATATAATAACGCTTGCAAAGGAAAACAGCGACTGCATTTTCCTTGCGTTTACAAACGGAACGCTTGTTGACGACGATTTTTGCAAATCGCTTCTTGAATGCGGTAATTTCGGTCTTGCGCTTTCCATTGAGGGAACACCCGAAACAAACGACGGCAGACGCGGCGACGGCGCTTACGATAAAACAATTGAGGCAATGCGCCTGCTTAAAAAGCACGGCTGCATTTTCGGCACCTCGGTTTGCTACACAAGTCAAAACTACGAAGCCGTTACCTCTGATGAATTTTACGATAAAATGATTGCAGAGGGTGCAAAATATATGTGGTATTTCCACTATATGCCCATAGGCTCCGACGCAGACACCTCGTTGCTTCTTACCCCCGAACAGAGAGAGCATGTTTACCGCGAAATAAGAGCTAAACGAGATTCAAAAACAGGCAAGCCGATTTTTACGGTTGATTTTCAAAATGACGCGGAATTCGTTGGCGGTTGCATTGCAGGAGGAAGAAACTACTTTCATGTTAACTCCGAGGGCGATGTTGAGCCTTGCGTTTTCATTCACTATTCCGATTCAAACATAAGGGAAAAATCAATTCTTGAATGTCTTAAATCTCCCTTATTCAAGGAATATTATCACGGCCAGCCGTTTAACAAAAATATGCTTCGCCCCTGCCCTATGCTTGAAAATCCGCAGGTGCTTCGCAAAATGGTTGAAAGAAGCGGAGCAAAATCAACAAACCTGCTTTGCGAGGAAACGGCAGACGCGCTTTGCGCAAAATGCGACGGCTATTCAAAGGCTTGGGCGCCTAAGGCAAAGGAAATTTGGGAGGAAAAGGAACGCTTCAAGCCGTTCACTCAGTATTACAGAGATACTCCCGAGGGAAAGCTTGATTACAATCCCGAGGATTTTTAAACTAAAATAAAAACGCTTTGGAAAAGGAAATTTTCCAAAGCGTTTTTTATTATATGAACATTTAAAATTATTCGCAGTAAACGGGGCTTGTTACAGCAAGGATTTTTCTTTTGCCGTTTACCGTTCCCCAAAGCTCTGCGCGGTACCATCTGCCTGCTTCGATTTTCAGGCGGGCATGGCGCTCATCGCACCTTGCTTCAAGAACGGTTTTTCCGCCGTTTGAAACAATCCTTATTGTTTCGTATTCAACGGCTTCCTCGCCGGCATTCTTTTCTCGTGAATGTAAATCCGTAAAGAAGCTGAATGTAACATTTCC
This sequence comes from Eubacterium sp., assembly GCA_022772725.1. GTDB lineage: Bacteria > Bacillota > Clostridia > Oscillospirales > Acutalibacteraceae > Eubacterium_R. The sequence goes on along the minus strand of JALEZT010000011.1, from coordinate 4,406 downwards.
CTTTGGAATTGTTGAGCCGAGACCGTAGGTTTTGCCGAGGCGATGAACTCTGAAAATCAGCTTTGCGCCCGTTGAAACGACCGTTTTACCGAGCCTTATTGCACGCAGAGTGCCCTGCTCGGTTGCAACGCCGTTTTCATAATGAAGATAGGTACAGCCGTAATGACCGTTACTGTTTGACGGGCGGTGCCAGTCTTTGCCGTAGGTTGCGCAGATATGATAACCCTTATCAAGCAGAGCAGTCCAAAGCTGCATCGCCAAATCATTTTCAAAATTGCTTTCTGAAAATGCCTCGTGCCATATCTCGATATAATCAACATTTCGCCAATTGCGAATATTAAATTCCCATCTGCCGCCCGTGCACATAGGCGAGCCGAGCTGAAACGGATGCGCAATGCCAGCAACACCGCCTGCGGCGTGAATTTCCTTTATTTTTTCGTCTATATTATCGGGTGTTGCGTCGCGCCAATCAACAAACGACCTTGCGCCGAGAACGAGAAGATGACCGAAATATGTTGTCCATTCAATGCCTCTTACGAACGGGCAAATGCTTTCGTCAAGCTCGCCGACACCCGAAAAGGTGTTGTGGTCTGTCAGCGCAATAAGCGAAAGATGATCCTCCGCGGCGGCGCGTTGAAGCTCACTTACGGTAAATCCGCCGTCTGAATGAACGGTATGGCAATGAAGCTCAACAGGAAGATAACTCATTTTTCAGCCTCCCCCGTTATTTTTAAATTATATGAAACCTTGCAGGCACAGCAATGAACATTAAGCGCAATGCGCCAAACACCCTCTTCGATTTTCCCTTTAAAAAAGCCGTTTGAAGCGAAATCGGCGGAAATCTCGTGGTGCTGAACATCATCCTGTCTGTGAGCGGCTCCTCTGTATTTTCCGTTTTCGTCAAGAGAAAGGGTTATAAGATTTTTAACGGGCAGATAATCAAGGGGATTTTCGCGGTTGTCGGCACCGAGATATTTTTCAAGCCCTGCCGAAATAAGCCCAACGGCGTCTGCCCTGTTTTCAACCGTTTTGGGCGAATACGAATAATCAATAATAATTTTATCAATCCCCTGCGGGACGGCAAATTCAAAATAAATATTTGTTTTATCATCCTCGGGTGTAACAACGCCCTGCTTTTCAAAAAGCGTTTTCATATTCCCTCCCCCTTTTACAATATTATACTAAATGTTCAAATCAATTGCAACGGCTGACAAATTATATTATAATAGTATTAATAAATAAAAAGCAGGTGATTTCTTTGACGCTTGAAAAATGGATGAAGGATATTGACTCAAAAACAAATTTGCTGAGCCTTAACATACCCGGCACGCACGACTGCGTAACAAGATATGTTCAGTTTTATCATATATGCAACACGCAGGATCTATCAATCAGGGAGCAGCTTTTGCTCGGCATAAGAGCACTTGACATAAGAGTTGAGGCAAAGGGCGACAGACTTAAAATGGTGCACGGCTTTGCAAAGGCATACAAGGAAAAAAACAGATTCAAGGGGCAGATGGATTTATCCGATGTGCTTGAACAATGCTATAAATTTTTAGAGAAAAATCCAAGCGAGGCAATCGTTTTTCAGTTTAAAAACGACAGCGGCAGGGAAAACGAAAAATGCTTTGATAATCTTTTTGAAGCGTATATTAAGGGAAACGAAGAGAAATGGTTTCTTGAAAACAGAGTACCCACTCTTGAAGAGGCAAGAGGAAAAATATTCCTTATCAGGCGTTGCAAAATGGCTGAAAGAGCGCATTACACCGACGAAAACACAGGACTTGATTTTTCAAGATGGGTTGAGCAGACCGAGGCAATTCCCACTCCCCTTTTTCTTATGACACATTCAAAGGACAACGCGCAGTTTCTTATTCAGGACCGCTTTAAATATAAGCCAAAGCCGAGATGGAGCGAATGTATAAAGCCGTTTTTGGACGGAGCAGAGAAATTCAACGGCGCTTACATAATTAATTACATTTCAACGGCAGGCGGATTAAAGGGGCCCAGGAAAAATGCGCAATATATCAATCCGAAATTTATTGATTATCCACTGAAAAAGGATTTATATTACGGAACGATTTACTGCGATTTTCCCTCAAAGGAGCTTACCGGAAAAATCATTTCATTAAATTTCAGCTAATAAAAACGGAACGCCGAGGACGGCGTTCCCTAAGGGGTTAATTAAAAATCAAAATGATATTTTTTGTAGGGAGTGGCGACCTCGACACTCCAAAAATCAATTTAACCTATATCGAACTCCGACCCGTTTATTTGGAATAAATGCGTTACTGTTCATTGCTTATTCTTCAAGCAGGCCGTTTTCCTTGAGCATTGCGGTAAACTTATCAAAATCCGCCTCTGCCTTTTCCCTGCCAACCTCATATATTTCAAGCACCTTATCAACAACCTCTTGCTTTGTTGTTTCCTGCGAAAGACAATCCCAAAAAAACGAGCCTGTTTCATTAAGCGTTATCATTCCGTTAAACGATGAGGCGGTTTTGCCAACGGGAACAACTATTTCCGAGCCGGCTATATTTCTTTTTGCGAATCCTTTTTTTATTTTCATTATCAACATAACCCTTTCAAGCAGCAAGCAGAGCCTTAAACATCTCCTTGCTTTTTATAAAATATATAATTATTATATCAATTTGCACAAAAGCTTGCAAGCAATACAATAAAAATAAGAAAATATAACAAATTTTATCACAATTCTCTTGAAGATACGGCTCATATTGGTTATAATATGCTTGGTAATTTTAAAGGCGCACAGCCTTAATTATTAGTTTTAATAAAGGAGTATTAAAAATGGTTTATTCAAACGAAGTTGAACAGATGTGTACCGTTAAAAAAGGTCCGCATCACGGTCCTGCTCCAATTCCCGAAGAGGGAAAATGGGTTAAATCCTATGAAATAAAGGACATCAGCGGTTTTTCACACGGTATCGGCTGGTGCGCTCCTCAGCAGGGTGCCTGCAAGCTTAGCCTTAATGTTAAAAACGGCATTGTTGAAGAAGCACTTGTTGAAACAATCGGTTGCTCGGGTATGACTCATTCAGCAGCTATGGCAGCAGAAATTCTTCCCGGCAAAACTCTTCTTGAATGTCTTAACACAGACCTTGTTTGCGACGCTATCAATGTTGCTATGAGAGAAATCTTTAAGCAGCTTGCTTACGGTCGTTCACAGAGTGCTTTTTCAGAAGGCGGTCTTGTTGTTGGTGCGGCTCTTGAAGACCTTGGAAAAGGTTTAAGAAGCCAGGTTGGAACAATGTTTTCAACAAAATACAAGGGTGTTCGCTATATGGAAATGGCAGAGGGATATGTTACCCGCATGGCTCTTGACGAAGAGGGCGAGGTTATCGGCTATGAATTTGTCAGAGTTGGCAAAATGCTTGAAGATATCCGCCACGGCAAAACTCCCGACGAAGCATACAAAGCAAATATCGGCAACTACGGTCGCTTTGCAAACGCTGCAAAGTATATTGACCCCCGCGAAGAATAAGATAAGGAGGACTTTAAAATGGCAAATGATGTAAAATTCGAAGGCAAGGAAAGAAGAATTGCCAAAATAGAGAAATGTCTTGCAGAATACGGTCTTTCAAGTCTTGAAGAAGCAAGAGATTTATGCTTATCAAAGGGCATTGATGTTGACGCTATCGTTAAAGGCGTTCAGCCTATCGCATTTGAAAACGCAACATGGGCATACACACTCGGTGCCGCAGTTGCTATTAAGAGCGGAGTTAAAACCGCTTCCGAGGCCTCCGAGAAAATCGGCGTTGGTCTTCAAGCCTTCTGTATTCCCGGCTCTGTTGCAGAGCAGAGAAATGTTGGTCTTGGCCACGGTAATCTCGGTGCCCGTCTTCTTTCAGAGGAAACAAAATGCTTTGCATTCCTTGCAGGCCACGAGAGCTTTGCGGCTGCCGAGGGTGCAATCGGTATTGCAAGAACTGCAAACAAGGTTCGCAAGGAGCCGCTTCGTGTTATCCTTAACGGTCTTGGCAAGGACGCCGCATATATCATTTCAAGAATCAACGGCTTCACCTATGTTAAAACAGATTATGATTTCTACACAGGCGAGCTTAAAGTTCTTGAAACAAAGGCTTTTTCAGACGGCGAAAGAGCAGCGGTTAAATGCTACGGCGCAAACGATGTTCTTGAAGGCGTTGCAATTATGAAGGAGGAGGGCGTTGATGTTTCCATCACAGGTAACTCAACCAACCCAACCCGTTTCCAGCACCTCGTTGCAGGCACCTACAAGAAATGGGCTATCGAAAACAACAAGAAATATTTCTCTGTTGCATCGGGCGGCGGCACAGGCCGTACTCTTCATCCCGATAATATGGCGGCAGGCCCTGCTTCCTACGGCTTAACAGACTCTATGGGAAGAATGCACGGCGACGCTCAGTT
>JALEZT010000006.1 GCA_022772725.1 Eubacterium sp. | reverse complement strand
GCAGTTTTTACCGATTGCTTTTTCAACATCGGTAAGCGGAACAGACGGCACCTCGGGAAGTGGCTCGTCAATTTCAACAAAGCAGTCAAACTCCGAAATATGCTTAACTGTTTTTCCCTGCGACCTCGGAACATATTTATTAACCTGTGCGATTTTAATATCGCAGTGAGCAATCGTTGTTTCAATGTAATCGCAGTTTGTTCCGAGCGAAACATATCCGTTTTCATCAGGCGGACAAACTGAATAAATACCAACTCTCGGCTTTATAATCTCATTTAAAACCATAGGAATTTCATAAAACTGGCAGGTGGTAAATTCTGCCGCACCCGAAGAAATTGCTTTTCTGTTAGAGCCCGAGGCAAAGAAGCAGTTGTATGAAATATGCCCCTTCATTTCCTCTTTGACCCACGGAGTATCTCCCAAAATAAGCATATTGATTATTTGAACATCCTTATAGTTCATATAATTTTCTGCGAGTGCCCTTTCAATGCCGAGCGGCTCGCCGCAGCCAAAGGCTGTAACAACCCTGTCGCCGTCTTTTATCAGCTTTATCGCTTCCTCAGCGGTTGTTAATTTGCTTTCGTATAATTCCTTGTTGTTCATAAAATCACCTTAAAGAATATAGTGGTATTTCTATTCTAAAATATTTGCAGATTTAAATCAATAAATATTTGTGAATTTAATTAATATTCAACCTTTAAGCCTTCCTCAGCCTCTGCAACCTTCAGCATAACGGCACATTCAATTCTTTTCCTGTGAAGCTCACAACCGAAATCATAAACACCGTTTACGCTTCCCGTTGTGTGATATGCGTTTGCGGCACAGCCGCCGCTGCAATAAAGCTTTGCAAAGCAGTCCTTACATTCCGCGTGTGAGTAAACATTACATTCGTTAAACTGTTCAAGAATTTCCTTGTTTGTAACGCCCTGCCAAATGTCGCCCAAAAGGAATTTTTCGTCGCCTACAAACTGATGGCAGGGATAAAGCTCTCCGCTCGGAGTAACCGCCATATATTCCGTGCCGACTCCGCAGCCCGAAACTCTTTTAACTATGCAGGGACCTGCGTCTAAATCAATCATATAGTGATAAAAGGTAAAGCCGTTTCCTTTTCTGTAACGCCTAAGCATTTCATTTGCAAGAATTTCATATTGCTCCTTTAAAACAGGAAGGTCGCTTTCTTTAAGCGCATAAGGCTCGTCGGGAGAGCAAACAACAGGCTCAATGGAAAGCTCCTTGAAGCCCTCGTCAGCCATGCTTATTATGTCCTTTGAGAAATCTGTGTTGTAATGCGTGTATGTTCCGCGCATATAATAATCCTTTTGATTTCTTGAATCTGCAAATTTTTTAAACTTATCAATAATTAAATCATAAGAGCCCTTGCCGCTTCTTGAAATCCTAAGCCTGTCGTGTGTTGCCTTTCTTCCGTCAAGAGATAAAACAACATTTCCCATTTCTTTATTGCAAAAATCAATAATCTCATCGTTGAGCAAAATGCCGTTTGTTGTAAGAGTAAAGCGAAAATTCTTATTACATTCCTTTTCTCTGCTTCTGCCGTATTCAACAAGCCTTTTGCAAACCTCCCAATTAAGAAGAGGCTCTCCGCCGAAAAAGTCAACCTCAAGATTTTTTCTTGTTCCGCTTTGCTCAATAAGAAAATCAAGAGCTCTTTTGCCCGTTTCTAAGCTCATAAGACCTTTGGGCCCGTCATATTCGCCCTTGCCGGCAAAGCAGTATTTGCAGGCAAGATTGCAGTCGTGAGCAACATGAAGGCAGATTGCCTTTAAAACGCCTTGGCGTTTTTTAAATTCCCTTGCGGTTTCCTCAAAGGTGTCCTTTGCAAAAAGCCTGCCGTCGTCAATAAGTGCTTCAATGTCCGAAAAGCAAAGCTCAATATCCTCATCGGTAACATCGGCTCTGTTTTTATATTTATCAAGAATAAAGGCTTTTATATCTGCCTTGCTCTCGTTTTCAAATCTTGTAATAATATCAAAAGCAACCTCGTCAACAGAATGAACGCATCCGCTGTTTTGGTCGATAATTATATTATATCCATTCATTTTGTAAGCGTGTATCATAAATAGCTCTCCAAAGAAAAACGGCGGTAAAATGCTTACCGCCGAAAATCATAATCAAAATTATTTTTTAAGCTGTTCGCATTTCTGGTTTGCAACAGAGCAAGAGGTTTTGCTTGCTGACTGGCAGGAAGTCTGACATTCGCCGCAGCCGCCTTTTTTTGCAGACTCGCAAAGATTGCGTGAGCTTAAAGTATTAATTCTTTTCATTAATATATTCCTCCGTTAGAATTTTATTTGTATATATTTTATATTATTAAACCGCTTTTGTCAATATATAGTCGGGAAGTAAATTACTGTCGCTGATTATATTTATCCCGTTTTTAATCGTTTTTGTTATTTCTATAACGCATTGCTCGGTTATTATTTGATTAGGAATAATAATCGGAATATCAGGCGGATAAGCATAAACATATTCCGCGCTGATTTTTCCTATGGATAACGCAAGCTCGGTTTTTTCGCTTTTTTCGGCATATTCAATAATCGCTTCGCCGTCAATGCATAAGGGCTTTTCAAACCTCTCAGGCTCTTTTTTAGTCAATGCTTCATCTGTTTCTTTAAGAGCATTTTTCAGTAAATCAAAGCCGTTTTGCGTGTCGGCAGGGGAGGTCATAAAAATTATATAAGTGTTGCTGACCGCCTCGGGCTCAATGCCGTACTTGCTTCGCAGAATATCAGCCAAATCAACCGCGCTTATATTCGCCTTTGCGCTGGATAAAACTATTTTGCCTTTGTCGTCTGTTTCAATAATTTCAAGGTGCTTCAAATCAATGCTTTTGAAATTATCAAGCATTTTTTCATATTCCTTAAAAGCACTTGAACTGCCTTCAAGAAATTCAACACATTTTGAAACGGAGCTCATAAGCACATAGCTCGGTGAGGTTGTTTGAAAAATATCAAGATAACGCCTAACAAAAGGAATGTATTTACTGTTATAAACATTTAAAACCGCCGTTTGAGTAAGCGAGGGGAGCGTTTTGTGAAGACTTGAAATTACAATATCAGCCCTCGGATATTCGGGAAATCCGCCAAAGCCGAAATGCGCCCCGTGTGCACAGTCAATAATGAGCGGCAAGTCGGTTTTTATCCTTGAAGTAAAGCCCTCATAAGTCGGAGAGGTTATAATAACCGCCTTTGCGTTTTTGTGCTTATTAAGTGCCTCGTCAAACGCCCCTTGCGTTATTCGGGTGTAAAATCCGTTTTCACAGTTGTATTCGGGCTCTATAAATGCAATTTTCAGTTTAAGCAGATAGCAGGCGTTGTAAACGCTTTTGTGGCAGTTTCTTGCAATTAAAACGGTGTCGTTTTCCTTTGCAACTGCAAAGATAGACGCAAGAATACCAACCGTTGAGCCGTTTATAAGCATAAAGGATTTTTCGGATTTATAAATAGCGGATAGCCTGTCCTCAACCTCTTTGATAAGTCCGGCAGGGGAGTGTAGGTTATCAAAGCCGTCAATCTCGGTTATATCCTTTTCGCAGGCTGTTATGCCGAATTGCGTGTTCCTTTTATGCCCCGGCATGTGAAAGGGGTATTTGTTCAGCTTTTCAAGTTCGTTATGAAGCATATTGAAAATCCTTATCATTTTGTTTAATATCTCTGTATTTCAGCGCAGTAGCAGGCAGTATTATCAGCCCGAATAAAACGGGAATTGCTTCAATCAAAGCAGTTTCCTTATATATCAGCAGTAATACCATATCGCTTGTCAAAATCAATCCGATAATGAATGTAAACACTTTAAAATAATTGGATTTCTTATAGTTTAGCAGGAATACTGAAAATACGCTTATTCCCGTTAAAGCAGAAAAACAAAGAGAGCCTGCGCAGTGCAGATAGTATTCCGCTTTGAGAGAATAGTCAAATCGGCAGGTAAGCGTTAATATCATTCCTATTAATGCAATTGCAGATAACACATATTGATATTTTTTGACTTTGCCAAGTAATGCCTGCGTGTAAAATATTCCGTAGTGCAATGCAATGTATGTAAGCGCACCCCATATCGCAAAATAAACAGGGTGGCGCAAGCCCGTTTTTGAAAGCGCACCGGCGTTAGTTGTCAGCTCTCCGAAATGCATATACCAAATTGTGTATGTAATTGCAGCTGCGGAAAGCAATATAAGTATTTTCTCTTTCATTAATGCTGTTCTTTCTCTTTTTTATATAATTTATCACATTTGCATCTATCTTGCAATATTTCTTTCCTATTCTCTTTAATGTTCTCTTTAATCAAAAAAGGAGTGTCGAGGGTGCGGGTGTCCGGTGGACACCTCTGCGTCAGCAGAAGCACCGACCGAATCGACAGGTGAGACCGCCACTCCCTACGAACATATATTTAAATTGTTATAAAACCTAAATGCAACACCGTAGGGGAGAACTGTGTTCTCCCGTAAATCGCATTTATACAAAAAGCGGGCGAACGCAGTTCGCCCCTACGGGATATGGTTGTATTTTTTATATTTCGAAACATGAAAAAGGAACGCCGAGACGGCGTTCCTTTAAAGGC
>JALEZT010000005.1 GCA_022772725.1 Eubacterium sp. | reverse complement strand
CATTGCAATCTGCGGATCATCCGACGGAGCAATTGCGGCAAAGGAAACGATATACTTGTTTTTTTCGCCCTCCTTGGATTCGCCGAGCTTCGTTGAGGTTCCTGTTTTTCCGCCAACATTATAGCCTGCAACATAGCCGTTTTTACCTGTTCCCTTATCGACAACCGACTGCATCATACCGCAAACCTTTTTTGCAGTATCCTCGCTTATAACCTGCCTAACAACAGTTGTTTGCGTTTTTGAAACGGTGTTTCCGTTATCGTCCTTGATTTCGGATACAACATAGGGCTTTAAAAGCTTACCGCCGTTGGCAATTGCGCAAAGGCCTGTGCAAACCTGAATGGGAGTTAAGCTGTTTGTTTGACCGAAGGAAGCGGAGGAAAGCTCAACAATTCCGTATTGCTTTTCCTCGTAATACTGAGGACTTGCCTCGCCGGGAAGATCTATTCCCGTTTTCTGCGTAAAGCCGAAGCCGTCAAAATACTTAAAATAATTATGTACGCCGAGGCGCTGACCTATCGTTATGAAAAACGGGTTGCAGGAATTTTCAAGTCCCTGCGTTAAGGTCTGTGTGCCGTGGCCTGCGTGGTAATGGCAGTTCATTTTGTACTTATCAACCTGAATTGAGCCTGTGCAGGTATAGGTTGTGTCAATAGAAACAACATTTTCTTCAAGCGCCGCACACGACATAAAGGTTTTGAATACCGAGCCGGGAACATAGGTGTCTGACACAACAAAGTTTCTCCACTGACGCTGGATATATTCGCTTTGCTTTGCCGTTTTTTCCTCTTTATCCTCTGTGCCTTCAATATCCTTTGTGTATTTTTCGTATGTTATCTCATAAGGATTATTGCAATCGTAATTCGGAAGAGAAGCCATTGCAAGAACGGCACCCGTGTTGCAATCCATAACAACGCCGTAGCATCCCTTTGCGGAATACTCGTCAAGCGTTCTTTTAAGCTCCTTTTCGAGATAATACTGAATTGTTGTGTTTATGGTTAAGCTGAGTGAATAGCCGTTTTGCGCTTCAACAGAGGTTTCATAATCGTTTGAAATTGAATTTCCCTTTGAATCCTTTGCGGTTATCGTTCTTCCGTTTACTCCCGTGAGCTCCTCGTTATAATAAGACTCTATGCCGGCAAGTCCTTCATCAGCGCCCATAAAGCCGATAACCGAGGAAGCAAGAGAGCCGTAAGGATAATATCTTTGTGTTGCCTGCTGAAATCCGATGCAAAGCGACAATTTGTTTTCCGAAACGAAGGAGGCAATCTCCTCCTTTACTCTGTTTTCAACATTTTCCTCAACCTTTTGATACTGACTTTCGGATTTCGTGCTTTTTTCGTAAAGCTCTGCTTTTTTTTCGTCATCATATCCGAAAACGCCCGCAAGATAATCAACAATTTTGCTTCTGTTTGAATCGGTTATATTTGACGGGTCTAAAAAGACAGTCCAAACAGTTGCGGACTGCGCAAGCACATTTCCCTCGCTGTCATAAATCGTTCCGCGCATTGCTTCTATCTCTGTGTCGGACATCTGCTGACTTTCCGCCTTATCGGCATATTCCTCGCCTTTAACGATTTGAATGTAGAAAAGGCGTCCGATATCAGCAGTTAAAAGTGCCGCTATAATAATGCCGATTATCAAAACTCTTGAAGCAAGACCTTTTCTGAATGTTGACATATTCGCTTCCGCCTTTCCTAAATTTTTCTAATTTATATATTATAATAATATAGTTTAAGAGAGTTAAGAAAAACTTAACTCTCAATATAATACTGAACGCTGAATAAAATTATTACTCCTGCGGTGCCTCAGCCTCTGCCTGTGCTCTGTACTGCGCAGAATCAATATATCTTATTTGATTTGATTGAAGCCTTGTCATTCCGAGCTTTTCAACCGCATAAGCGTCTATCTGCGAAACGGAAACGAGCGCTTCAAGCTCTGCATTAAGGCTGACATTTTCGCTTTGAGCCATTGCAATATCGGATTTAACAGACGCAATATTCCTCGTCAGCTCATTTTTTTGAACATAAGTGAACAAAACAGAGAAAAGCATTGCAAATGCAAGAACAGCAACAACGATAATCGCAACTGCCTGCGAGCGCGCGTGCCTTTGCTCCTTGACAAGCTCACTTTTGCTTTTCATTTTTGTATTCGGGCTGACAGTAAATTTTCTTCGCCTTTCGGGACGGAGCTCGGGCGCCGCCGAAGAGCGTGTTTGATTAAACGCATCAAGCGCATAGGATGCGTCGGCAGAAAACGAATATCTTCTGAAATCGTTTGATGTTACCATAAATTCCGTCCTCCTTAATATTTTTTAAACGCGCGAAGCCTTGATGAACGGGCTCTCGGGTTTTCCTCAAGCTCGGCATCACTCGGCGATTTAGATTTAAAGGGCAATTCTCCCTTTGGTTTATTTCCGCATACGCAAACGGGAAATTCCTTTGGGCAGGTGCAACCCCTTGTCCACTCTGCAAACTTTTCCTTAACAATTCTGTCTTCAAGCGAATGGAAGGTGATAACGGCAATTATTCCTCCTGGATTAAGGCAGTCAAACGCGTCGTCAAGCGCGCGGGAAAGCTTTTCAAGCTCTCCGTTTACCTCAATTCTTATTGCCTGAAAGGTTTTTCTTGCAGGGTGCCCCTTTTTAAGCTCCCTTGCAGGCATTGATGCCTTAATAATATCAACAAGCTCAAAGGTTGTTTCAACAGCTCTTTCCTGCCTTGCCTTAACTATATTTCTTGCAATGCTTCTGCTGAATTTTTCCTCGCCGTAACGCCAAATAACATTGGCAAGCTCTTCCTCTGAATAGCCGTTTACAACATCATAGGCGGAAAGCCCCTGCTTTGACATACGCATATCAAGAGGAGCGTTTTGATGAAAGGAGAAGCCTCTGTCTGCATTATCAAGCTGAAAAGAGCTTACTCCCAAATCAAGAAGCAAACCGTCTATTTTTTCTATATTTAAAGATGCTAAAATGCTTTTTATTTCGCAGAAGTTTGAATGAACAATGCTGACATTATCAAGCTGCGATAATCTTTCATTTAAAACCTTTATTGCATCGGGGTCTTGGTCAATTGCGATAAGGCGTTTTGCCTTTTTTGCAATTTCCCTTGAATGACCGCCTCCGCCTGCCGTACCGTCTGCAATAATTTTATTTTCATTTAATTCAAGGGCTGAAATCGCTTCGTCAAACAGAACGCTTTTGTGAACAAATTCCATTATTCACCGCCTGCTTTATCTGCGTTAACCTTGTCCATCAAATCGTAAATACCGAGTGAGGAATCAAAGGTTTTCTGCATTTTATCAAATTCCGAGCGGTTCCATATTTCAATCGTTTTTCCGTTTCCCTCGAAAATAACATCACTGTCGTTAGCCAAAAGTGCAAGCTCTTTAAGACGCTGATTAAGGGTAAATCTGCCCTGCGCGTCAAGAGTGCACTCCTCTGCATTGCGGAGAAAATCCTTTGAGGTTTCGTATTTTTGATTTTCAGTTCCCTTTTGCATATTTGCATAGGTTAATTCAAATTCCTCGATAGGATAAAGAGTTATACATTTACAGCCCTTAACGGTTACCGCAACCATATAAAACTCCTTACCGAGCCTTTCTCTCCATTTGGTTGGAACAGAAAGCCTGCCCTTGCTGTCTAACTTATAATTATCAAGTGTGCCGACGAATAAATTCACAAGCCTTCTCTCCTTTCCAAAGTGATTTTTCAGTTCAAAAGCAGGATTTTCTGCCTTTTGATTTGGGATTTACTTGAATTTTAAGGGATTTTAAAGGATTTACTCCCTCATACGCTAATTATAATAGCAGTTAAATCCATTGTCAAGAGGAATTTAGCGCGATTTAATATTGTAACAGAATTGTAATAATTATTGTTTTGAGTGCTCTTATATGTTATAATCACACCATTGGAGGTTTATCTTATGGCAGATTACAAAACTACTTGGAGGGAAAAGCTCGGCTACGGAGTTGGCGCAATAGGGCTTGACCTTTCCTACGGATTATTTTATTCATATCTTTCATATTATCTTTCAAGCGTTTTGGGGCTTAAAGAGGGCTTTTTGCTTTTGCTGACTCCGCTTGCAAGAATTTGGGACGGTGTTAACGACCCGATTATGGGAGCGATAGTTGACAGCACAAAAACAAAAATGGGCAAATACAGGCCTTGGATTGTTATAGGTGCAATGTCTAACGCAATCGTTCTTTCGCTTTTGTTTACCTCCTTCGGAATGAGCGGAACAAAGCTATACATTTATATTGCAGTTATGTATATCCTTTGGGGAATGACAAACACAATGGCGGATATTCCCTATTGGTCTATGGTGCCGAGCTTCACAAACGACCCGAAGGACAGAAACCTTATTGCAACCGTTGCAAGAACATTCAGCGGAATAGGTCAGGGGCTTATAACAATATTAACTCCTATGATTTTACCGCTTCTTTCAAGCGGAATGGAAACAACCGATAAGGGTTACAGCGCAGGCGGATTTTCAAAATGGGCAATGATATGCGCGGCATTTCTTGTTTTCTTCTCTGTTGTTTGCGTTTTATCAACGAAGGAGCGCAATGTTGTTTACAACAATGAAAAATTCAGCTTCAAAAAAATGTTTAATGTTATTGCGCATAACGACCAGCTTATAGTTTTTATGGTGTTTGCAATGATTTCAAACGCTGGCTGGTATCTTACAAGCGGAACCGCCGTTTATTACTTTACCGATGTTTTGGGAGAGCCTACGGCGCAAAGCCTTTTTGCAACGATAGGAGCAGTCGGTTCAGCACTTGGCTTGCTTGTTATCCCCGTTCTTGAAAAGAAATTATCAAACAGAACGATATATCAAATTTCGCTTATAACGGCAATTGTGGGTTATGTGCTTATGTATATTTTCGGCCCTGTTTTGAAGATAACTATTGCACTTGACATTTGCTATATTATTGCAAGCATCGGCATTGGCTCTATGTTTGTTGCGCAAACGATATTCCTTGCAGATATAGTTGATTACGGCGAATTTAAATCGGGAAAGAGAAACGAAAGCATAACCTTCTCTATGAAGGGCTTTCTTCAAAAAATGGCATACACAATCCAAACGATTATCCTTTTCGGCGGCTTGGGTATTATGAATTATAATGCGCAGATAACAACAGGCGCAGTGAACGACGGCACAAAAACGGCAATAGGCATTATTTGCTTTGCTATTCCTCCCGTTCTGATAACAATTTCGCTTATTGTTTTCACAACGAAATTCAAAATACACGGCGAGCTAAGGAAACAGATTCACGATTATATCTCGGAAAAAAGAGCAAGCGGCGAATAAAGCAAAAAGCTCCGCAGGAACAGTTAAGTTCCTACGGAGCTTTCATTTTATCCGTATATTAGATTAAAGCGTTACGCCGTCCTTATAGATAGCTATTTCACGAAATCCGTTTTTCTCGTTTTTCGTTTTCCGTCCGTTTGCCGTTTCAATGATTAAATCAAAAAGAGCGTTTTCATTTTCCGTCTGTGCATCAAAATCTATCCAGCCCTTTTTCCTTTCGGCAAGCGAGGAATTTGTTGCAATTTTTATTGTGGGCACAGGTGCACCGAGAGGTGTTCCCCTGCCTGTTGTGAATAAAATTAAATGGCAGCCTGCGGCGGTTAAATTAGTTACGGCAATCATATCGTTTCCGGGTCCGTTTAGCAGGTTAAGTCCTGCTTTTTCGGCGGTATCGCCGTAATCAAGCACGGCGGTAACGGGCGCAGTACCGCCCTTTTGAACGCAACCGAGCGACTTTTCTTCAAGCGTTGTTATACCGCCCTCCTTATTTCCCGGGGAGGGATTTTCGCTGACAGGCTGATTATGAGAAATAAAATATTCCTTATAATTATTTATTAGATTTACCGTTTCGTTGAACACATTTTCATCAACACAACGGTTCATCAAAATCTGCTCTGCGCCGAACATTTCGGGCACCTCGGTTAAAATCGCAGTACCGCCCATTGACACAAGTTTATCTGTAATTTTTCCGCAAAGCGGATTTGCAGTTATACCCGAAAGGCCGTCGCTACCGCCGCATTTCAATCCTATTTTCAGCCTTGAAATCGAAACGGCGGTGCGTGTGTCGTGCTTTGCAAGCTCTTGCAATTCGGATATTATTTTTATACCCTCGGCAATTTCATCATCAAAGTCCTGACAGTTGAGAAAGCGTACTCTTTCTTCATCATATTCGCCGAGAACTTTTTTAAATTCTGCTATATTGTTGTTCTCACAACCTAAGCCAAGAACAAGCACACCACCTGCGTTGGGATGCTTAACAAGACCGCACAGGATTTTCTGCGTTGTGAGTAAATCGCCGCCGAGCTGACTGCAACCGTATGGATGAGTGAAGCAGAGCGCGCCTGTTTTATCTGCAAGTGTCTTTGCAATACTGTTTACACAACCGACCGTTGCAACAATCCAAATATCATTGCGTATACCTATACTGCCGTTTTTACGCTCATAGGCATTTATCACGGCAGGCTCGGTACTTTCGGGATATTCAAAATCGGGAGAATAGGAATATTCAAGAGCTCCTGCAAGAGAGGTTTTGAGATTATGAGAATGTATATGCTCGCCCTCTTTTATATCCTGCAAGGCAACACCTATCGGAAAGCCGTATTTGATAATCTGCTCGCCCGTTTGAATATCTCTGACTGCATATTTATGACCGTTATCAAGGCAGACCTTAACATTATCTTTTTTATGGATTACTGCATACTCCATTGAATTGCCTCCCTGATGCCGTCATTGTGTATCCGTTCAATGCTTTCACTTACAAGCTCAAGCGTTACACTTAAATCCTGTCCCCATAAATCTGTATTTGACAGAATATTTTTTATATCGTTATTCTTGATATAATCAACAGCCGTTTTATCGTCCGTAACCTCATTCGTTTTGTAATACTCAATAAGACACGCAAGAGAAAAAACAATAGGCTTTGGCAGGTCATTATTTGCGTTTATATAATCATTAACCGTAGGCAAAACCCTTGCGGTAAATTTGCTGACGGAATTTAACGAAATTGATTTCCACAAATGCCTGATATACGGATTTGCAAAGCGCTCCAAAACCGCCTTTGCAAACTGCCTGTTTTCCTCATTATCATCAAGCATAGGTAATATGTAATCAAAAAGGCATTTATTAAGAAAAGCGTTTAACTGCTCATCTTTAAGGCTATCGCCAACCGCTTCAACACCGCACAAAAGCGACGGAAAAACAAGCGAGGTGTGAGAGCCGTTTAGAATACGCACCTTCATTTTTTTATACGGTGCGGCGTTATCTGTCCATATAACATTAAAGCCTGCTTTTTTCAAGGGCAGTTCGCTCTCAAAATTGCCCTCAATAACCCAAAGATGATAAGGCTCTGCCGTGTCAATAAGCTCATCGCGGTAGCCGATTTCATCAAATATCTGCTCTGCATCGTCATTCGGATAGCCCGTTACAATTCGGTCAACAAGCGTGTTGCAAAAGGCATTTTCACTCTTTATCCAAGTGATAAAGTCTTTGCCAAGCTCCCATTTTTCAGCATATTCAAGAACACATTTTTCAAGCTTTTTTCCGTTATTATCAATTAGCTCGCAGGCGAAAACAACAAAGCCGTTAAGACCTGCCTTGTATCTTTCGTAAAGAAGCTGCGTTAATTTAGCAGGGAATGAGCCGGAAGGCTTATCGGTTAATTTGCAGGAATCATCATAACAAATGCCTGCCTCGGTGGTGTTTGAAATAATAAAACGAAAATCGGGATTTTTTGCAAGAGAAAGAAAGCTGTCAAAATCTGCATACGGATTTATCGCACGGCTTATTGAATTTATTTCGGTTCCTTTGCAAACCTCTTTGCCGTTTTCAATGCCTCTTAAAATAAGATTATATCTGCCGTTTTGTGCGTTTATTTTATCAACGGATTTTGAATTTGTGGGAGATACAATAACGATTTTACCGTCATAAAGCCCCTGCTTATTCATTAAATCGATAAAATAATCGGCAAAGCCGCGGAGGAAATTTCCCGTTCCGAATTGTAAAATAGTTTCTTTCATAGCTATCCTTAAATGATATTATATCAAAAGCCCTGCCGTTATATATCGGAGGGCTTTTTGATTATCTGTATTCAGTTAAAACAAATTATTCGGCAGAACCCTTTTTGTTGTTCATACCCTGACGGATTCTTCTTACATCGGAAAGTGCTCTGTAAAGCGAATCATCAATGGCAAGAAGAGTATCGTCTGCATAATTATTAACGGCGGTAAGCATTTCACGGCTCTTAT
This sequence comes from Eubacterium sp., assembly GCA_022772725.1. Lineage (GTDB taxonomy): Bacteria > Bacillota > Clostridia > Oscillospirales > Acutalibacteraceae > Eubacterium_R. The sequence continues at coordinate 5,833 of JALEZT010000005.1, read as the reverse complement.
TCTGAGCAGATGTTACCATATCGTTTGCCTGTGTTGTTGCATTGCCGAGAATTTCGGTTGCCTGATTTTGAGCGTCGCGGATATAAGCGTCGCCCTCCTCCTTTGCCTTTGCAATGATATCAGCCGCCTCTGCCTGAGCAGTTTGAGTTATCTGATCGCGTGCAACAAGCTCTCTTGCCTGATTTTGCGCCTCGGCAATAATATCTGCGGCTTCCTTTTTTGCCTCTTCAAGAATACTGTTTCTTGAATCAACAATTGCCTTTGCCTGCTTTGTTTCCTGCGGAGTGTTAAGGCGAATATCCTCGATGATTGTTTTAATTTTTTCAACATCAACAAGGCTCTTTTTAGTCATAGGCATAGAGGTTGCATCATCAAGCACATCCTCTAAATCTTCAAGCAAAATATCTGTATTAGTCATTCTTTATTTCTCCTTTACATCTTTTTATAACATCTTCTAAAATTTCCTGCGGAACAAACCGAGAAATATCGCCGTCAAGACGGCAAACCTCTTTGACCATGCTTGATGAAAGAAACATATTTTTTCCTTTTGCGGTTAAAAAAACCGTTTCTATTTCCGGCAAAAGGCTTTTATTAGTTAACGCCTGCTGAAACTCATAATCAAAATCCGAAACGGCACGCAGACCTTTAACTATTGCAACGGCATTTCTTGATTTTGCATAATTAACAAGAAGACCGTTGTATGTATCAATTTCAACATTTTCGCTTTGGATGCATCGGCCTAACAGATCAACTCGCTCTTCAACAGTAAAAAGCGGATGCTTTTCGCTGTTGGTCATAACAAGGACTATAACCCTGTCAAACAGAGCCGCCGCCCGTTCGATGATATCCTTATGGCCGAGAGTTACCGGGTCAAAGCTTCCCGGGCATATTGCTATTTTCATTCTTTACCGTCCTTTCGGTAAACCGTGAGTTTTATTTTACCGTAGGCTCTGCTTCGCCAAACGGTAAAATCCCCGAAACGCTCCGGCAGTTCCTCATCCCTTGCGGTTTCACAGGATATAATGCTGTTTTCGCTCATTTTTTCAACAAGCAGCGGCATTGCCTTTTCAACCAAGCCCTTATGATAAGGAGGGTCAAGAAAAGCAATATCATATCTTCCGCTTCCCGAAAGAAAGGAAACGGCATCTCGCAGAACAACCTGCGATTTCTGCTCAAATCCGCAATGTGTAATATTCCGTTCGGTTACCGCCATTGCGCTTTTGTTGTTTTCAACAAAGGTGCAAAAGGAAGCACCGCGGGAAAGCGCCTCTATGCCGAGCTGACCCGAGCCCGCGAATAAATCAAGCACCCTTGCATCTTCAATTTCAAATTGAATCATACTGAAAAGCGCTTCCTTAACGCTTTCGGAGGTGGGCCTTGTTATATCCTCGCCGGGAAGAGTTTCAAGCCTTCTTCCTCTGGCAGAGCCCGTTATAACTCTCATCATAAAAGCATTATCCCCTGCAAGCAGTTTAACTGCTTAATATTATACAACTAACATTATACATTTGATATTCGATATAGTCAAGATTAGAAATATTATTTTTACAAATTGTGATAAAATTTGTAAATATTTTGTGCGTTTTTTTCTGATATTGACGGACACTCGCAAAGCTCCTCAACAGAGCATTGCTTAATTTTTGAAACAGTTTTAAAATGCTTCAAAAGTGCCTTTGCCTTTGCTTCGCCTATTCCCTCAATCTGCATAAGCCCCGAGGAAAACGAGGATTTTTTATGCTTTGTGTGGTGATAGCTGACTGCAAAGCGGTGAACCTCCTCCTGTATGCTTGAAACAAGAGTAAATGCGCTTCTGTTTGAATTGATTTCAATTTCTCCCAAGCCGCAGGCAATTGCACGGGTGCGGTGCTTACTATCCTTAACCATTCCGAAAACAGGAACGCTGAGCCCCATTTTTTCGATAACGGGCAAAACGGCATTAACCTGCGCCTGTCCGCCGTCCAGCAGGATAAGGTCGGGGAGAATTTTAAAGGTGCTTCCCTCTTCGTCGTTATAATAATGATTGAAGCGGCGTGTTAAAACCTCGTTCATTGAGCCGACATCATTCTGCCCCTCAAAGCCCTTAACGGCAAAGCGTTTATAAGCCTGCTTCATCGGTCTACCGTTATGGAAAACAACCATACCTGCAACATTATCTGCGCCGAAGGTGTGGGAAATATCATAGCTTTCAATATATTCGGGAGGCTTCGGAAGACCGAGAAGCCCTGCAAGCTCTTCAAGTGCGTTAAATTCCCTGCCGAGCCTACCATCGTTTTGTGCAAGGTGCTCCTGCGCATTTCTTATGCACATATTAACAATGGAAAGGTGCTCTCCTCTTTGCGGATGAATAAACTCAACCTTTTTGCCCCTTTGCTCTTCAAGCAGACGCAATAAGAGCTCCTCATCCTCTATTTCGCCGTCAACGGCAATTCTTGACGGTATTCTGCTTCTCATTGAATAATAACGCTCAATAAGCTCAAGCCTTGCTGATTTTAAATCGTCAACCGTGTCAATAAGCCAAAACTCACTGTCTGTCAGCCGTCCGTTTTCAAATCTGATAACCTCAAAGCAGGCTTTCTTTTTGCCGTTAACAAGTGCAAAAACATCCTCCTCCGGAACATTAATTGAAACAACCTTTTGCTTTTCATCAAGTTTTTTTATCGCCTTAATTCTGTCGCGCAGCTTAGCCGCCTCTTCAAATTTAAGCTCCTCCGATAGCCTGTTCATTTGCGCTGTCATATCCTTAACGGCAGACTGGCTTCCGCCCTTTAAAAAGGAGATTGCGTCTTTAACATTATTAACATATTCTGCCTGCGTTATTCTTGCGGCGCACGGAGCACAGCAAAGTCCCATAAAGCCGTTTAGGCACGGTCTTGATTTGCCGTAATCTCTCGGGAACACCTTACTGCACCTTGGCAATTTAAAAATCTTTAAGGTTTCCTCAACCGCCTGTTTAACGGAAAAGGTTGAAACATAGGGACCGATATACTCTGCGCCGTCATCATCTATTCTTTTACATTCGGATATACGAGGGAACTCGCCCTTTGTTATTTTTATATAGTTATAGCCCTTATCGTCTTTAAGCAGAATATTATATTTAGGCTGATGCTGTTTGATAAGAGAGCATTCAAGAACGAGTGCTTCAAACTCCGTGTCAACAAGAATGTAATCAAAGTCGTCAACATTTTCAACCATTTTAATTACTTTAAGGGAATGATTTGAATGTGAGCCGAAATAAGATGAAACTCTGTTTTTAAGCTTTTTCGCCTTGCCGATATATATAATTTTTTTATCCTTGTTTTTCATTATATACACTCCCGGTTGAAGCGGAAGTGCCATTGCCTTTTTGCGAAGCTCCTTAACAGTTATACTCTCATCCCCTTTCGGATAATATCTTTGCGAAATAATTTTAACACAAAACAGATTTTTCGTAAAGCAAAAAAATAAAGCGTAGATTAACTACGCTTATTTTTAACTTATTATGTTCAAATTAATCAGTCTGTTTGGCTATCAGTCTGCAAAGCCGCTTTTAACGAGAGCAACAAGACCTTCAACAGCCTCTTCCTCATCTGTTCCGTCAGCAATAATGCGGATATCCGTTCCACCCATAATGCCGAGAGAAAGAACGCCTAAAAGAGATTTTGCATTAACTCTTCTTTCTTCCTTCTCAACCCAGATTGATGATTTAAACTCATTAGCCTTCTGGATAAAGAAAGTTGCGGGGCGTGCATGTAATCCAACCTGATTTTCAACCTTTACATCTTTTACAAACATAATATAACCTCTCATCTAAAAAGTCAGTAAAAATACTAATTTTTTATTTAACTGTATTACATATTATACCACTAAACAAAATTTGGTCAATGAATTGTGCCAAAGTTCGTATGACTTGTAAATTAGACACAAAATATGGTGCTTCGTTTTGTGCAAAATTCACAGAAATTTTTTCCTTTGCTTCAATTCTTCCAAGAATTCTCGGTCTTTCTTTGATAAATCTGCTTTTTCGAGCATATCAGGTCGGCGTTCAAGCGTTCTTTCAAGAGACTGCTCACGGCGCCATTTTTCAACATTAGCATGATGACCTGTCAGCAAAACATCGGGAACCTTTCTGCCGTGCCATTCATAAGGGCGGGTGTATTGCGGATATTCAAGAAGAGAGCTGAAATGGCTTTCCTCCGTAAAGCATTCATCATCGGAAAGAACGCCGGGGAGCATTCTTGAAATTGAATCCGCAAGAATAAGCGCAGGAAGCTCGCCGCCCGTTAAAACATAATCGCCAACGGAAATTTCCTCAGGTTGAAGCTCCTCGATAACGCGCTCGTCTATTCCCTCATAGTGTCCGCACAAAAGGGCAATATTATTCATTTTTGAAAGCTCTTTAACTCTTTGCTGAGTCAGCGTTTTCCCCTGCGGAGTTAAATAAATAAGGTGCGGCCTTTCGCCGATTTCGTTGCACAACGCCTCAAAGCAGTCAAAAACAGGCTCAACCTGCATTATCATACCCATTCCGCCGCCGTAAGGAGTGTCGTCTACTCTGCGGTGCTTGTCCTTTGTGTAATTCCTTATATCAATACATTCAATTTGCACCTTGCCCGCTTTCCTTGCTCTGCCGATAATGCTTTCGCTTAAATAGGCATTACACTTATCGGGAAAAAGGGTTAAAATATCAATCCTCATCAAAAAGACCTTTCATTGCTTTAATTCGTATAACCTGATATTCAATGTCTGTTTCCATAATAATATCGGGGATAACGGGAACATAAAAGCGTTTTCCGCCGTTTTCAATTTCAAGAATATCGGAGGCGCCGTAATTAACAACATCAACAACTCTTCCGTATTCTCTTTCGCTTTCATAATCAACAACATAACAGCCGATTATATCCTGAATATAGTTTGCGCCTTCTTCAATTTCGGCGTCCTCACGGTTTGAATAAAGAACGGTTCCCTTTAATTTTTCCGCTTCATCAATGGAATTAACGCCCGAAAGCTTTATAATTGCATTGTTTTTCTGCGCGCGCACGGAAAGAAGCTCGGCGGGCTTTTCGCCGTTTTCATCAAAATAAAGCGTTTTAAATTGCTTTAAATAATCAATACTGTCGCACCACAAATCAAGCTTCATTTCGCCCTTAATTCCGTGTGTATTTATAATTTTTCCGACTTCAAGATATTTTTTCATTAAATCACCGAAAGTATTATACATTATTTTATAAAAATCCGCAATATAAAAATAAAAGCGTGCGGGAATTCCGCACGGCTTGCGTGGTTCAGACCACTTTATCGACAGTCAAAAGCGCACGGAAAACCCGTGCGCTTTAAGCAATTATTCTATTTCAACAGAGATTCTTTGGTCGTTTCTGATTGCGGCGGCACGCATAACAACGCGGATTGCCTTTGCAATTCTGCCCTGCTTTCCGATTACTCTGCCCATATCCTCTTCGGCAACATGAACATGATAAACGAAAGCGCCGTCCTCAGCTTCGGTAACCTCAACTGAAACCTCATCGGGATTTTCAACCAAGCCTTTTAAAATAGATACTAACAAATCCTTCAAAGAAATCACCTCCATTTAATCCTATTTAAAATAGATTAAAGGATGCCTTCTTTTTTAAGAATGCTCTTAACTGTATCTGTTGGCTGTGCACCGTTTGCAATCCACTTTTTAGCCTTTTCTGCATCAATCTTGATTTCAGCAGGGTCAACCATTGTGTTATAGGTTCCGATTTCCTCGATGAAACGACCGTCTCTCGGGAATCTTGAATCTGCTACTACTACACGATAAAAGGGAGCCTTCTTTGCGCCCATTCTGCGAAGTCTGATTTTTACTGCCATTTTGTTT
>JALEZT010000176.1 GCA_022772725.1 Eubacterium sp. | reverse complement strand
CCTTGCAGAATATATTACTTATTTTTATTAACTATTCTTGTTTCTTCCTCGCCTGTTTCAAGATTTATAAAGCGAGTGAAAAGCGAAACCTTATTATCTTCGTTAAGATTAGACCAGATAATATCTGTCCACTCATCAATTGCGTTTGCCTCAACTGCAACGGGAGTGGGTTCGCCCTCAAAGGAGGGAATGGGATTTCCGTCGCACTTATAGGTGTGGATAAAATGTCCGAGACCTGCCTCTGCCGGATATTCAAAGAAGAAGCGTAAGCATTGAGGCTTACCCATATTTGATTTAAGAATTGAGAGCACATAATCTCCGTTCGGCTTAACAACGCCCGAAATTCTTGGGGTGTAATTAGGCTCGTCGGGCTCAAATTCTCTTGTTAAAAGAGCGTGGCGATAGCAATGTCCCTCTTTCATATAATCATATATTGTATCGGTTTGGTCGCCGTTTGTAACGATTGTTTTACCGTCAAGCTTCAAAACGGGGTTATAGATGATAAGGCTTGGGTCAACCATTTTTGATTCGTCAAATGCCTTTGTTCTTATACCGCCTCTGTCGTTTTCCTCGAAAATTCTGTTGCGGCTGTTTTCGCTTCTGCCCATAATGAAATAAGCAATAGCGGCGCATTTGCCGTTTGGCGTTTTGCCGAGGATAATTCCCCTGCCGGGGTAAGTGTTTGAAGAAAGCTCTTTTGCTATATTTTTGATTTCCATAAGCACTCCTGATTATTATATAATTTCTGTTTTATTTCCATTAATCTTTATTCTGCCCTGACAGAAAAGAGATACCGCCTCGGGAAGAATTTTCCATTCGCACTCCTCCATAACGCGCCTTTGAAGCGTTTCGGGAGTGTCGCCGTTAAGAACAGGCACCGCCTTTTGAGCAATGATGGGTCCTGCATCGCAGTCCTCTGTTACAAAATGAACTGTTGCGCCCGTTAATTTAACGCCGCTTGCAAGCACCGCCTCGTGAACGCGAAGCCCGTAAAAGCCCTTTCCGCAAAAGGACGGAATAAGCGCGGGATGAACATTCATCATTTTATTTGGGAACGCCTTAACAATCTGCGAATCAAGGATAATCATAAAGCCTGCATAAACAACAAGGTCTGCCTTGGCTTCAACAAGCGCATTTGTTACTGCGGCAGTATATTCGCTTCTGTCGGGATAATCCTTTTTAGGCACAACAACCGTTTCAATACCGTTGTTTTTTGCTCTTTCGAGCGCATAGGCATCCGGATTTGAAGAGATAACGCAGGTTATTTTTCCGTTTTTTATCTCTCCCCTTTTTTCAGCGTCGATAAGCGCTTGAAGGTTTGTTCCGCCGCCCGAAACAAGAACTGCAATGTTCATCATACTAATTCAACACCCTTTTCGCCGGATTTGATTTCGCCGATAACCTTTGCCTGCTCGCCTGCCTCGCAGAGTATTCTAACCGCTTCGTCTGCTTTATCGGCGTCAACGGCAATAACAAGGCCTGTTCCCATATTAAAGGTGTTATACATATCTCTTTCGGGGATTGAGCCCGCCTGCTGAATAAGATCGAAAATAGGAAGCTTGAAGCATTTATCCTTTTCGATAACCGCCGTAAAGCCGTCTTTAAGCATACGGGGAACATTTTCGTAAAAGCCGCCGCCCGTTATATGAGAAATTGCGTTTACGCGAACGCCTTCCATAAGTGAAAGCAGAGGCTTAACATAAATTCTTGTTGGTGTTAAAAGCTCCTCGCCGAGAGTTTTTGAAAGCTCGGGATAAGTGTTATTAATTGTTTTTTCGTTAATATCGAAAACCTTACGAACGAGTGAAAAGCCGTTTGAATGAACGCCTGAGGAAGCAACGCCGATAAGCGCATTGCCTGCTTTAAGGTTTTCGCCGGAAACGAGCTTATCCTTTTCGCCGATTCCAACGGTAAAGCCTGCAAGGTCATATTCCTCATCGGGCATAAGTCCGGGGTGCTCTGCGGTTTCTCCGCCCACAAGCGCACAGCCTGACTGAACACAGCCCTCTGCAACGCCCTTAACAATCTGCTCGATTTTTTCGGGATAATTCTTTCCGCAGGCAATATAATCAAGGAAAAACAACGGCTTTGCACCGCTGCACGCAACATCGTTTACACACATTGCAACGCAGTCTATACCGATAGTGTCGTGCTTATCCATAAGAAAGGCAAGCTTTAATTTTGTTCCTACACCGTCTGTTCCGCTTACAAGAACGGGATTTTTATAATCAGACGCACCGATTTCAAACATTCCGCCGAAGCCGCCGATACCGCCTATTACCCCGGGAATATTTGTTCTTTTAACATGGGATTTAATAAGCTCAACAGATTCATAACCTGCGGTTACATCAACACCCGCAGCCGCATAGCTTTCGCTGAAACTTTTTTCCATAAATGTTCTCCTCTTAATTATAATTCTTTAATTTTTTCCTGCATTGCCTTATCCTTTTCGATAACGGCATTTTCCATATCTTTTCTCATAGCTTTAAGCCTTTGCATAAGCTCCTCATCGCCTACTGCAAGAATTTCCGCGGCGAAAAGCGCAGCATTCTTTGCGGCGTTAACGCCAACAGAGGCAACGGGGATTCCCGGAGGCATCATAACGGTTGCAAGCATTGCGTCCATACCGTCAAGCACCTTTGCACTGCAAGGTATTCCGATAACGGGAAGAGTTGTTGAAGCGGCAAGAACACCGCCGAGATGCGCCGCCATACCTGCCGCGGAAATGATAACGCCGAAGCCGTTATCAATTGCATTTTCTGCAAATTCCTGAGCCTGCTTTGGTGTTCTGTGGGCGCTGATGACTCTGACCTCTGCCGGAATGCCGAGCTCCTTCAACTGCTTGATTGCAGGAGAAACAACGGGCAAATCGCTGTCTGAGCCCATAATTACAGCAACTTTTTTCATTTGATAAACCTCCAAAATTATGCAATTTTTTATAAATTTTAACGACTAATATTTTACATTATAAAGCCCTTTTTTTCAATAGCAAAATATATGTTTTATCATTTTAGATAAACTTCAAGCAGATATGTTTTATTTATATATTTAAAATGACGGCAGGAGCATAATGAAGATAAAAGAGAATAGAGAATATTTAAGAGAATCGGGTCTGCTACACAAAATATATTGCGGAAGAACGCAGTTCTCCCCTACGGTGTTGAATTTGGGTTTTTAAACCACAACGGCAGGATAGTCGATTTTAATAAAAAAAGGAACATCACGAATGATGTTCCTTTAATCTATATTTATATTATCTTAAACAAGCTCAATGAAGCACATTTCTGCTGCATCGCCGCGACGGGGGCCTGTTTTGATAATACGGCAGTAACCACCGTTTCTGTCTGCATATTTCGGAGCTATTTCATCAAAAAGCTTTTTAACAACATCTTCCTTAGTTACATAAGCAAGAACCTGTCTTCTTGATGCAAGAGTGTTCTCCTTGCCGAGGGTTATCATTTTCTCGGTCATTGCACGAACTTCCTTTGCTCTGGTAACGGTTGTTTCAATTCTGCCGTTTTCCAAAAGATGAGTTACCATTCCTCTGAGCATAGCCTTTCTGTGATCGGTAGGTCTGCCCAATTTTCTGGTACCTGGCATAGAAATTCCCTCCTTTTAGTCGTCTTCCTTACTGAGTGAGAAACCAAGTGAAGCAAGCTTAGCAACAACTTCATCAAGACTCTTTCTTCCGAGGTTTCTGACCTTCATCATATCTTCTTCGGATTTTCCGATTAAATCTTCAACTGTGTTTATACCTGCTCTCTTCAAGCAGTTGAACGAACGAACAGAAAGATCAAGCTCTTCAATAGTCATTTCAAGAACCTTTTCTTTTCCGTCATCATCCTTTTCAACCATTATTTCCTGATTGCCAACCTCTTCGGAGAGGTCAACAAAGAGCTTCAAATGGTCGTTAAGAATTTTAGCAGCAAGTGAAGCTGCTTCATCCGCAGGAATAGTTCCGTCTGTTTCAACATCGAGAACAAGTTTATCAAGATCTGTTTGCTGGCCTACACGAGTGTTTTCAACTGTGTAATTAACCTTTAAAACAGGGGTGTAAATGGAGTCAATAGCGATTGTTCCGATAGGAAGATCCATAAGCTGCTTGTTACGGTCGCACGGAACATAGCCTCTGCCGCTGTCTGCGGTGAGCTCCATAATTACCTCTGCACCCTCATCAAGATATGCAATGTGAAGGTCGGGGTTAAGAATTTCTACATCAGAGCTGTGCTCAATATCGCCTGCGGTGATTTCGCCCTCGCCGCTTGCCTTGATATAAAGCGTTTTCTGACTTTCATCGTTGATTTTAAGAACAACATTTTTAAGATTGAGAACAATCTCTGTTACATCCTCTTTAACATGAGGAATGGTTGAAAATTCGTGTAATACACCATCAATCTTAACGGAAGTGATTGCATAGCCCGGAAGAGATGAAAGAAGAACTCTTCTCATACCGTTTCCGAGAGTTGTGCCGAAGCCTCTTTCAAGAGGTTCAACAACAAATCTGCCTACGCTTCTGCT
>JALEZT010000166.1 GCA_022772725.1 Eubacterium sp. | reverse complement strand
CACAAGGTGCGACACACTCTTCGGCGCAACCTATATGGTTATTTCTCCCGAGCATCCGCTTATTGAAAAATGGGCAGACAGTCTTGAAAATATTGATGAAATCCGCGCATATCAAAATGAAGCGGCTCATAAGAGCGATTTTGAGCGCACCGAGCTTAATAAGGATAAAACCGGCGTTCTTCTTAAAGGCGTTATGGGTATTAACCCTGTTAATGACACGGAAATTCCGATTTTCATTTCCGATTATGTTTTAACCTCTTACGGCACAGGCGCAATTATGGCAGTTCCTGCGCACGACACAAGAGACTGGGAGTTTGCAAAGAAATTCAATCTTCCCATTATTGAGGTTGTTGCAGGCGGCGAGGATGTTCAAAAGGAAGCCTTTACCGATTGTGCAACAGGTAAGCTCGTAAACAGCGGATTTTTAACAGGACTCTCTGTTGAAGATGCTAAAAAGGCAATGATTGAGTGGCTCGAAAAAGAGGGCAAGGGCAGAGAAAAGGTTAATTTCAAGCTTCGCGATTGGGTGTTCAGTCGTCAAAGATATTGGGGCGAGCCTATCCCGATTGTTAAGTGTGAAAAATGCGGCTATGTTCCGATTCCCGAAAGTGAGCTTCCGCTTGAGCTTCCGAATGTTGATTCCTACGAGCCAACCGACACGGGCGAATCTCCGCTTGCAAAGATGACAGATTGGGTAAACACAACCTGCCCCTGCTGCGGCGGTCCCGCTAAAAGAGAAACAGACACTATGCCTCAGTGGGCAGGCTCCTCGTGGTATTTCCTCAGGTATATGGACCCTCATAACGATAATGAGCTTGCTTCAAAGGAAGCACTTGAATATTGGTCTCCTGTTGATTGGTATAACGGCGGTATGGAGCACACAACGCTTCATCTGCTTTATAGCCGCTTCTGGCATAAATTCCTTTATGATATCGGCGTTGTTCCAACCTCCGAGCCGTATCAAAAGCGTACCTCTCACGGTATGATTCTCGGCGAAAACGGCGAGAAAATGAGTAAGTCAAGAGGAAATGTTGTTAACCCCGATGAGATTGTTGACCGCTATGGAGCAGACACAATGCGCCTTTATGAAATGTTTATAGGCGATTTTGAAAAGGCGGCTCCGTGGAATTCCGATTCAATCAAGGGCTGTAAAAGATTTATTGAGCGTTTCTGGAATCTTCAGGAAATCGTAACAGACAGCGAGGAGTACAGTAAAGAGCTTGAAGCACTTATGCACAAAACAATTAAAAAGGTAACTGAGGATATTGATAATCTTAAATGCAATACCGCCATTGCCGCTATGATGACTCTTATTAATAAGATTTACGATAAGGGCAGTGTAACAAGAGGCGAGCTTCGCGATTTAACAATTATTCTTAATCCGTTTGCACCGCATGTAACCGAGGAAATGTGGCAGGCTATGAGCTTCGGTGGAATGGTAAACGAAGCAAAATGGTGTACTTATGATGAAGAAAAAACGGTTGAAAATTCAGTTGAAATCGTTCTTCAAATTATGGGCAAGGTGCGTTCACGCATAACTATTCCCGTTGATCTGCCTAAGGAAGAGGTTTTGAGGCTCGCAAAGGCTGATGAAAAAATCGCTTCTGCTATTGAGGGCAAAACAATTAAAAAGGAAATTTATGTTCCCGGCAAGCTTGTTAATATAGTTGCCGTATAATCTGTTTTTAAAAGGCACGGCAAATTTCTGTCGTGCCTTGCAGTCTGTTAATAAATGAAGGTTAGGTTAATGATATGGGCGATAAAAAGAAAATTTATACGGTTGCAACCGCACATCTTGATACCGTTTGGAATTGGGATTTTGAAACCACCGTTTCAAAATATATTTATAACACCTTGGTTGATAATTTTAAGCTTTTTGAAAAATACCCAACATATAAATTTAATTTCGAGGGCTCCTACCGTTATGAGCTTATGGAGGAATATTATCCCGAGCTTTTTGAAAAAATGAAGGGATACATAAAAGAGGGCAAATGGAATGTCTGCGGCTCTGCGTTTGAAAACGGAGACACTAATATCCCTTCTCCCGAGGCTCTTTTCAGAAATATTCTTTTCGGAAATTCCTATTTTGATGAAAGGTTCGGAAAAAGAAGTGTTGATATTTATCTGCCCGATTGCTTCGGCTTCGGTTGGGCGCTTCCGTCAATTGCCCATCATTCAAATTTAAAGGGATTCACAACTCAAAAGCTTTCCTGGGGCAGTGCTTACGGAACTCCGTTTGATATCGGCAAATGGTACGGTGTTGACGGTGAATATATCTATGCAAGCACCAATCCGCACGATTATTATTTTACCTTAACTAAATTGCGTGATTGGAATTTCGTTCAGGATAAGCTTAAAGAAATCGAAAAATACGATTTAGATTGGACTTATATTTTCCACGGTATAGGCGACAGAGGCGGCGCACCGACTGAAAAATCGGTTAAGTTTGTTGAAAACGAGGCATCAAAAAATAACGAAAGCAATATCGAGGTTTATGTTGCCGCTGCTGACGAAATCTACCATGATATTGATAATAAGCTAACCGAGGAGCAGCGCAAAAAGCTTCCCGAATGGAAAACAGAGCTTGTTATGCAAAACCACGGCGTTGGTGGCTATACCTCCCGTGCAATCGGTAAAAGGTGGAACAGGCGTTGCGAGGAGCTTGCCGATATAACGGAAAGAAATTCCGTTGCCGCTGATTATCTCGGAGCATATTCATATAATCAAAAGGCACTCAATCGCTCTTGGAAACGCTTTATTGCCCATCAGTTTCACGATGACCTTCCGGGCACCTCTGTTGAAAGAGCATATCAAAGAAGCTGGAACGATTATGCAGTTTCCGCAAATCAGTTTGCAGGCGAGCTCGAAGCGTCTGTAACTGCCGTTGCTTCATTGATGAAAACGGATTTCTGCCAAGGCATTCCCGTTGTTGTTTCAAATCCGATTGAAGCAAGCAGACGCTCTGCCGTTAGAATGCGTCTTAAAAATATTTCAAAGCCCTTTGTTCGCGTTTTTGATGAAAACGGCAAAGAGGTTAAAAGTCAGGTAAACTCCAATGAAAACGGC
>JALEZT010000144.1 GCA_022772725.1 Eubacterium sp. | reverse complement strand
CTCATATTCCCTGCCCACATCTGCGGGGTCTATCGGAAGATAGGGAACCTCCCAATAATCCGAATGGGTTTCATCCATATATATTTTACCTTTATTAATAGCGTCCTGATGAGAGCCCGAAAAGGCGGTGAACACAAGCTCGCCTGCATACGGCTGACGCGGCGGCACCTTCATTTTTGTTGTGCGCTCATAAACCTCTTTAATTGCATTTATATCGTGGAAATCAAGCTTGGGGTCAACGCCCTGAGTCCACATATTAAGCGCAAGAGTAACAATATCAACATTGCCCGTTCTTTCGCCGTTTCCGAAAAGTGTGCCTTCAACACGGTCTGCGCCTGCCATAAGTGCAAGCTCTGTTGCGGCAACGCCCTCGCCTCTGTCGTTATGCGGATGAAGAGAAATTATTGCCGACTCTCTGTTTTTAATATTGCGGCAGAAATATTCAATCTGGTCTGCATAGCCGTTTGGAGTTGAGCATTCAACGGTTGACGGCAGGTTAAGAATAATCGGGTTTTCGGGAGTTGCGCCAATAACCTCCATAACCCTTTCGCAGATTTCGATTGCATTATCAATTTCTGTTCCCGTAAAGGACTCGGGGGAATATTCATATCTGATATTCATATCGGGGCACTCGCGAAGCTCCTCATCGGTAAGCTCCTTAATAAGCTTTGCGCCCTTAACGGCAATATCAATAACGCCCTGCATATCCGTTTTGAAAACAACCTTGCGTTGAAGCGTTGAGGTTGAATTATAAAAATGAACGATAACATTTTTTGCGCCCTTGATTGCCTCAAAGGTTTTCTTAATAAGATGAGGTCTTGCCTGAACAAGCACCTGAATTGTTACATCATCGGGGATATAATTTCCGTCAATAAGTGTTCTTAAAATTTCATATTCCGTTTCGGAGGCAGACGGAAAGCCAACCTCAATTTCCTTTACGCCGATTTTAACAAGCATATCAAAAAGCTCAAGCTTTTCTTGAAGATTCATCGGGTCAACAAGCGCCTGATTACCGTCTCTTAAATCAACGGAGCACCAAACGGGCGCCTTTGTTATTACCTTATCCGGCCAAGTTCTGTCCGGAATATTGATGGGTTTGAACGGGATATACTTTTTGTATCCGCTGAGCATAGTGAAAAACTCCTTTCTTATTCCGAGGCGCATAAAAAAATGCGCCCCTACATAATTATAGGGGCGCAGAAAAATCTGCACGGTACCACCCTATTTCAGCAGAACGAATTTCTGCCCTTTAGCATCATACAATGCCTCAACCTTTTACGCAGTTACGCGTTTGCCCCTATAACACCGCAAGGCTTTCAGGACAACAACTCCGCAGAGAGCTATACATTATAATCTTCGTAACGGCTTGCACCGACCGCCGTTTCTCTGAAAGCCCGATTATAATCTTTTTCTGCTTCACAGTCTTTTTGGGTACTATTTAATTTAGTGAATTAATTATAACACAACAAATTTAAAAGTCAAGCCTAAAAATTTTTTGCTTAATACTCGAATTTTGAATAGCCGTGGCCGTTTGCAATTGCATTTACGGGAACATCCGCATCGCAAAGCGGGCAGCTATGCTTATCATAAACCTTATAGCCGGGTAAATCCTCCTGAGTGAAAATTGTGTTTACCTCTATTCCGTTAACCTCTTTGGCGGCACTGAAAGCGGCAGTTATGCCAACAACCGTTCCGCCGTAATACGAAACGCTTTCAATAGCACGCTCAACGGTTTTTCCGCTTGTTATGCAGGAGATGAGCACAAGCACCTTTTTGCCCCTTATCATCTTAACAAGATTATCGCGGAAAATCATATTTCCCATTGTGTCAAACTCCGGGCCTAAAACATATATATTTGAATCGGGATTAGGTGCCATCATTGTCGGCCTTGAAAGCTCATGGGCAAGATATGCGCCAAGTGCCTGCGTTTCATAAAGGCACAAAACAGTATCTATCTCTATTCCCCTTGATACATAATATTCAGCCATAAGCATAGCCGTGTCAACCGAAACATCGTGGTTATGCTTAATATCAGAGGTGCCAACATAATAATTAATATGCGAGCTTGCCGTTACAAAATGACCCTCTGTTGCGTGGATAAACACTCTGTCGTTTCTTTCGGAGGTAATAGTAATAATATTGTTCATAAAATCATCCCATCTCTTTTTATTTTATTTTACTATATAACCGCCCTCTTTTCAACAGACCGATTAGTAAAAAAACGATAAAAATATTTGTTTATTTTATACAAACAAAATTAAAAAATAACGCAAATAAAATCGGATAATGAAGAAAGGCAGCGTATAACACGCTGCCTTTCCCCTCTCTGTCTATAACAAACTATAGGAGGACAAGATACTTGAAGCGGTTGCGGCGCCGCTTTCAAGGTATCTCTAATTATAATCATAATTGCACAATATGTCAAGGGCAAAGTTGAAAATTTTTAAACAACATTACTAAATTTTGCCAAAAGAGTTAAAATGTTAAATTTTTTCTGCTTTTTGATTTACACTGATTTGATCTTGTGAAATAAAAATGAAATATTTTCCAAACAGTCTTATTTTTTGTACTGTAAATTTCCGTATTCCGCCGCTAAGCGCCTTACCGAGAGATAAACTATTGACATAGAACAAATGTTCGTCTAATATAAAAATGTAAGCAACGCCGCCCCGCAGCTTATAACAATAAAACACGGCGAAATCTCGCCGAAAGGGAGGATGCTGAAACGATGGAAAAAATCTCGGTTACAGACCTTGCCGAGCAATACGAAAGGCAATACAACATAATAAACGCAAAAATTGCAGGCCTGCGCCCGCTTTTATATGTTTACACGGGAGAGGACCTTTATTTGCTTCGGAGCAGAATAAAAACATATTATGATATGGCAACGGAATGCAGAATAACGGCGGTTTCGCTGAGAAGCTATTACGAGGACGAACAAAATGAAAGACTTCACTGATATAATTTATTCGAGCACCGAGGCATCGGCAATCGGCGACATAAGCTCGCAGAAAATATGGCGTTCGTCGCTTTGCTCCGTTCTTCCGCAAATAACGGAAAAGGAGCTGACGAAAAGGCAGAAGCAATGCCTTGAAATGAAGGTTATTGAAAATATGAGCCAAGCGGAAATTGCCGAGGCACTTGGAATTTCACAACCAACGGTTTGCCGCCATATTGAGCTTGCAAAAAAAATAGTGAACAACCGCCTCAGCTATTGCGCCGAAGCGGTTGGCAGGGCAAATAAATCCTGGCTGAATTCGCTGAACTGAACCGCCCCGAATATTATAAACAGCCGATACGGCGGCGGCTGTTTTAAAGAGCCCAGGCATTTTCTGCGCCCACCGCCGCTAACAACTGAAAAGCGTACCCTTTATCATAATATGAAAGGGTACGCTTTTTTGTTTTTATTCTGCTATTGATTTTTTAAATAAATATGAGCTGAATAAAGCTGATGATATACATTATTAAATAAAGCACGGGCTGATGGAAAAGATAAACCCAAAGGCTGTTTTTTCCTATTTTGGAAAGCAATTTGCATCTGCTTTTATAAAACGATTCGGGCAAGGCCTCGTCCTTTGCATATTTGCCGAGAAAGGCACCGAAAAGAAACATAAAAAGCCACGGCAAAAGCGGAAAATAATCGGCAGAGGCAAAGGTGCTTGAATAAAAGCCGAGCGGGGCAAGAGCATTTGATTGATAGAGTGCCTCCGGCAGCTTTATAAGCCCGAAAAGCAGAGATTTATCCGAAACGGAATAGGTTATCAAAAAAAGCACAAGGGAAGCAGCCATTCCGATTTTTTCATTTGCTTTTTCAATCAGCTTCATAAAAAGCCCTGTTATTATCATACACGCACCGAGGCAGGAGAGAACACCGAAATAGATTTGAGCGCCCGTTATATTCATTAGCGGCATAATAACCGCCGTTACGAGCGTTACTGCGCCGCCTGCGGCAAAAACGATTATTCCGCGCCGAACGGTGTTTTTTGAAAGGCGGGAGCAAATTCCCGAGATAACAATAAAAATCGTCCAAAATATAGGCTGAAACACGCACAGAGCATCGAAAATTTTATACCCCGTTTGGCTCCCGAGAACGAAGCCCGCGTCAAAAAACGCATGATGAACAACCATACAGATTATTGCAAAGCCGCGCAATTCATCAAGCAGATGAATACGCCTTATTCCGTTTTTCATTCAGCCACCCCCTATTACGCGCAAGCCTGTTATATTTTAGCACACAAGTTTATTTTTTGCTATACTATTTAGTTGTATTAATAAAATAATTATGTTATAATACAAAATATATGACTGACAGGCAGGTAATATATTCAAATGAAAGAAATTATTATCGGCTCCTCAGCCGAGGAGCAGACAACCGTTTCAAAGGAAATAACGGCAGCTTCGGCAGGAAGCGGCTCTCTTGATGTTTTTGCAACTCCGTTTATGATTGCGCTTATGGAGAAGGCAACCTGCACGGCGATTGAGCCGTTTTTGGAAAACGGAGAAACAACGGTTGGCACAAAAATCTGCGTTTCTCACGACAGAGCAAGCGTTATCGGCGAAGTAATAACCGCACGCGCAGAAATCAGCGAGTCGCAGGGACGCAAAACGGTTTTCAGCGTTTCGGCAATTAACGAACGCGGCGAAGCAATAGGAAGCGGAACGATTGAACGCTTTACCGTTTTAAGCGAAAAATTTATGCAAAAAGCACAGCAGCAGGCAGAGGGGTAAAAATATGAGATATAAATCTGTTATTTTTGATTTTGACGGAACGATATGTAAAACCGGCGAGGGAATTATCAAGAGCGCAAAATACGCGCTTGAAGCTCTCGGCTTCGCCGTTCCCGAGGACGAAGGCGAGCTTGAATGCTTTATCGGCCCTCCCCTGCTTGTTACCTTTCAGGAAAAATTCGGAGCAGATGCGCAGACTGCGCAGGAGCTTGTTAAAAAATACCGCGAACGCTACACAAACACGGGCCTTTTTGAAAGCGAGCTTTACGGCGGTATTGAGGGGCTTCTTGCGAATCTTAAAAAAGACGGCTTTTTGATTGGAATTGCTTCATCAAAGCCTAAAAAATATGTTGAAATGCTGCTTGAACATTTCGGAATTATTAAGTATTTTGACAGCGTTTGCGGAGTTACCTTTACGGCAGACTGCGAATCAAAGGCAAACATTATCGGCAGGTGCCTGCAAGAGCTTGCAACCGCCCCCGAGGAAGCCCTTATGGTTGGCGACAAGAAATACGACATTGAGGGCGCAAAGGCAAACGATATGGATTCTGCCGGTGTGCTTTGGGGATACGGAACAAAATTTGAATTTATCGAGGCAGGAGCAAAATTCCTTGCCGAAAAGGTTGAGGATATTGAATCAATCGCACTCGGCTATTTTGAGCAGATTGAGGAAAGCACGGGAATTTTCAGCGGAAGAATTATAACCGTTCACGAGGACACCGTTATGCTTGTTGACGGAACAATCTCTAAACGAGAGATTGTTGACCACAACGGCGGCGTTGCAATAATCGGCTTAACAGACGAGCAGGAGGTTTTGCTTGTTCGTCAGTTCAGAGCACCTTACAGAGAAACGATTTACGAAATCCCCGCAGGAAAGCTTGAAAAGGGCGAAAACCCTTATGAAGCGGCAATGAGGGAATTCAGCGAGGAATGCGGCTGCACGGCAGAACGCTTTGAATATGTGGGCGAGCTTTATCCCACCCCCGGCTACTGCGGAGAAATCATCAGGCTTTATTTTGCAAGCGGCTTGCAATTCGGCAATCAAAATCTTGATGAAGACGAAAGACTTGATGTTTACAGAGTTCCGCTTGAAGAGGCGTTTGCGCGCTGTATGAACGGCGAATTTAAGGACGCAAAAACTCAAATAGGAATAATGAAAATCAGGGAAATGATAAAAAATGGCAGTTTATCTTGACAACAGCGCAACAACTGCGCCCTGCCCGGAAGCCGTTGAAGCCGTTAATTTTATGATGACCGAAAATTTCGGAAATCCGTCAAGTCTGCACGGTGCGGGAATAAGCGCAATGAAGGAAATTATCTCTGCAAGGGAAAGCATTGCAAAAGCACTCTCCTGCGAAAAGGACGAGATTTTATTCACAAGCGGTGCAACGGAGGCAAACAACCTTGCGATTTTCGGAGCCGCTTATGCAAACAGGCGCAGAGGAAACAGAATTGTAACAACTGCGATTGAGCACGAAAGCGTTATGCAAAGCATAGACAGGCTTGAAGAGGAGGGCTTTGAGGTTATCCGCCTTATGCCCGACGAGCACGGCTTTATCAGCGAAAAAGAGCTTGAAGAAGCGATAAACGATAAAACAATTCTTGTTTCAATGATGTATATAAACAACGAGGTTGGCTCTATCCTGCCCGTTGAAAAAATTAAAAAGGCAGTAACAAGAAAAAACGCACCTGCGCTTATTCACATAGACTGCGTTCAGGCATTCGGCAAAATTCCCGTTCGCCCGAAAAAGCTGGGCGCAGACCTTGCTTCCGTTACGGCGCACAAAATTCACGGACCTAAGGGAAGCGGAGCGCTTTATATCAGAAAGGGTGTTAACATTTCACCGAGAACCTTCGGCGGCGAGCAGGAAAAAAGGATACGCCCCGGAACAGAGGCTTCTCCGCTTATTGCAGGCTTCGGTGCGGCGGTTAATGCGCTTCCCGATTTAAAAAAGCAAAGCGAATATATCAGCGGGCTGAACACCTATGCAAGGGAAAGGCTCGGCGAAATTGACGGGCTTGTTTTTAACAGCGCCGATAACGCTTCGCCTTTTATACTTAATATTTATATTCCGAGCTTTATGAGAAGCCAAACTGTTATTCAGGAGCTTTCGGCTAAATACGGAATTTATGTCAGCAGCGGCTCTGCCTGCGCAAAGGGCAAAAGAAGCCATGTTTTAACCGCTATGCACCTGCCCGACGAGCGCATAGACAAGAGCATAAGAATAAGCTTTTGCAGAAGCAACACAAAAGAGGATATAGATATTCTTGCAGATGCTCTTAAAGAATTAATACTCAAACACCCTATGTAAGAGGAAAAAGAATGAAAGAAATTATACTTGTTAAAAACGGAGAGCTTGTTTTAAAGGGGCTTAACAGATGCTCCTTTGAGGATGTTCTCATTAAAAATATGAAACGCCATCTTGCCCCCTTGGGAGATTTTAAATTCACTAAAAGTCAATCAACAATAATGGTTGAGCCCGAGGACGCCGACACAGACCTTGACGACGCGGCTGAATGTCTTAAAAAGGTTTTCGGCATTGCGGCACTTTCGCGCGCGGCAGTTTGCGAAAAGGATATGAACTGCATTATCAAAACCGCTCTTGCTTATCTTGAGGATGAGCTTTCCGGCGCAAAAACCTTTAAGGTTGAGGCAAAGAGAAGCGACAAGAAATTTCCGCTTAAATCCCCCGAAATATGCAGGGAAGCAGGCGGAGCAATATTAAAAAAATTCAATCATCTTCGTGTTGATGTTCACAACCCCGAAATAACCGTAACGGTTGAAATAAGAGATAATTACGCCTTCGTGAGAGGCAACAATATTAAGGGCGCAGGCGGAATGCCGACGGGAACAAGCGGCAGAGCGGCTGTGCTTATCAGCGGCGGAATTGATTCGCCCGTTGCGGCATATATGATGGCAAAAAGAGGAATAGAGCTTATTTCCGTTCACTTTGCCTCCCCGCCCTACACAAGCGAGCTTGCCGAAATGAAGGTGCTTGATTTGCTTAAAAAGGTTTCGGCATACTGCGGAACAATAACAACATATATTGTTCCGTTTACGGAAATTCAGGAGGCTATAAGAGATTACTGCCCCGAGGAATATTTCACACTTGTTATGCGCAGAATTATGATGAAAATAAGCGACAGAATTGCCCGTCAGCAAAACTGCCTTGCACTTATCACAGGCGAAAGCGTGGGACAGGTTGCAAGCCAAACGATTTACGCGCTCGGCTGCACCGACTGCGCTTCAACGCTTCCCGTTTTCAGACCGTGCATAGGAATGGACAAGGACGAAATCGTTAGCATTTCAAGGAAAATAGACACCTTTGAAACCTCTATTCAGCCTTATGAGGACTGCTGCACCGTTTTCACTCCGAAGCACCCGAGAACGAAGCCGAAGCTTGAAGATGTGCTTGAAGCAGAGGGCAAAATCGAAAATCTTGAAGAAATGATGCAAACGGCAATTGAAAACGCAAGAAGAGTTTTCATAAAGCAACAGTGATATTATGGATAACGAAAAGAAAAACACGGAAAGTATAGACGATATACTGAACGATTTCAACAGGCAAAAGCAGGAGCATATTGAACGCTTCGGCGAGCTTGCACCGCCCGAAAGAAGCGAAAGGCAAAAAGAAAAGAAAACATTGCCCGAAAAGCCGAAGGACGAAAAGAAAGCCGAGAAAAAGAAAGCCAAAAAAGAAAAAAGCAAGGATAAGAAAAAACCTAAAAAACCCTCAAAAAAGGCTGTTAAAAAGGTGCTGATCTGCATTATTGCCGTTTTGGGGGCGGCAGGCATTGCAGGAGGAGCCTTTGGGATTTTCCGCTATTCTCAATCTGCTTATCTTAAACCGTATAAGGAAAAATATCCGAAGATTGATTTTCCCGTGGGAATACAGGAACGCTTTTGCGATGACTATGCAAAGAACACCTCAATGGTGGGTTATATTGAAATTCCCGACTGCGAATATGAAGGCTATGTTTTGTCTGAAAAAGCCTCCGCGCCTTATATAGACAGCTCCAACAGTATAAAGGAGCTTGACTACAACACGGTTATTTATTTTAACGAAAAAGCTCCCGAGCTTGAAAAGGCATATTCGAGCGCAAAGGCTTATTCAGCCTCAACGCAGAGCATTAAGTTTTCAACGCTTTATGAGAATTATGAATTTACTGTTATCGGCGCATTTTATACTAATTCAAACCCTGCCGACGACGGCGGCTATTGCTTTCCTTATAATGTAACAAAGGATATGACGGCAAAGAGCCTTAACGGCTACACCGACAGGCTGACGCACCGTTTTCTTTATAACACGCAATACGCAATAACTGCAAAAGACAGACTGATAACGCTTGCCGTTAAATCCGATTTTATGCCTGATTTCAGGTTCATAGTTGTGGGAGCACTTAACGCTCCGACGCAGACTGAGGTTAAGGAAAACAAAAGAGTTCATTATCCTCAGATTTGGTATGACAAAAATAATCAAACAAACCCTTACAGATTTGCGGAAAACTGGTATCCCGAAATAATAACTAACGAAAAAACGGGAGAAACAAAAAAGCAATCCGCATCTGATTTTACAAAATTTTAACGCGTATTTTTCGCACACCTTTCTGCCCTCCTGCCGCAGAAAAGGCACATATATTTTGGCAGGAAGAGAGGCTTCGGTGAATTAAAATGTATGATGTTGCAATTATAGGAAGCGGCATAACAGGCTCTGCCTGCGCATATTTTTTGAGCAAATACAGGCTTAAAATCGCCGTTATCGAGAAAAACAACGATGTTTGCTGCGGCACAACAAAGGCAAACAGCGCTATCATCCACGCAGGCTATGACCCTCATCCCGAAACGCTTATGGCAAAGCTGAATGTTAGGGGAAGCGCAATGGCAAAGGACATTTGCGCAAGGCTTGATGTGCCTTATGAGCAAATCGGTTCTCTTGTTGTTGCCTTTTCCGAGGAGGAGGCAAAAACCGTTGAGGAATTATTTGAAAGAGGAAACGCAAACGGCGTTCCCGACTTAAAGATACTTAACAGAGAAGAGCTTAAAGAGGCAGAGCCGATGATTTCCGACGAAGCGCTCTGCGCCCTTTACGCACCGAGCGCCGCAATCGTTAACCCTTGGGAATACGGGCTTGCAATGGCTGAAACCGCCGTTAGAAACGGCGCCGAGATTTTGCTTGAAAGCGAGGTTACCTCAATCAAAAAGGAAAACGGCGTTTTCAAAATTACGGCAGGCGAAAAGGAAATTGAAGCAAAATATGTTATTAACGCCGCAGGAGTTAACTGCGACGATGTTCACAATATGATTGCACCGCCTAAATTCAAGGTTATTCCGAGCGCAGGCGAATACTATTTGCTTGATAAATCAGAGGGCAAGCGCGCAAGGCATGTTATTTTCCAATGCCCGAATAAAGACGGCAAGGGCGTTCTTGTTTCGCCAACCGTACACGGCAATTTAATAGTAGGTCCAAACGCAGACGCAAGAGATAAGGACGACACCTCAACAAAAACAAGGTGCCTTGATTTTGTTCGCGAAAAGGCGGTTAAATCCGTTCCCTCAATTAATTTCAGGGAAAACATAAGAAACTTTACAGGCGTTCGCGCCGCAACGGAAATTGATGATTTTATCATTGAATTTGCGTGCGAGGGCTTCCTTGACCTTGCCGGAATAAAATCTCCCGGTCTTTCCGCGGCTCCTGCAATTGCCGAGCTTGCAGTTAAAATGCTTGGCGAAAGCGGACTTGCGCTTGAAGAAAAGGAAAGCTTTACTGACGAAAGAACGCACCTGCGCTTTAAGCACCTTTCCGATGAAGAAAAGAACAACGCCGTTAAGAAAAACAGCGCATACGGAAGAGTTATTTGCAGATGTGAAACAATAACCGAGGGCGAAATAATTGACGCTCTTAACTCGCCTATTCCTCCCGTTTCGCTTGACGGAATTAAAAGACGCGCAGGAACGGGAATGGGCAGATGCCAGGGCGGCTTTTGCGGACCGAAGGTGCTTGAAATTATGGCTAAATACAAAAACGAGCCGTTTGAAGCCGTTCTTCAAGACAACACGGGAAGCATTATCCTTACAGGCAAAACAAAGAGCGAGGGGGATAAATAATGTTTGATTTAATTGTTATCGGCGGAGGCCCGGCAGGCCTTGCCGCCGCTTTAAGCGCTTATGAAAACGGGCTTGAAAAAATCCTTATCATTGAAAGAGATAAGGAGCTCGGCGGAATACTTAACCAATGCATACATAACGGCTTTGGTCTTCATTATTTCAAGGAGGAGCTGACAGGCCCCGAATACGCAGGAAGATTTATTGAAATGCTTAAAGACACAAATGTGAGCGTTATGACAGACACAATGGTTCTTGAAATAACGCAGGGCAAGGAGGTTCACTGCGTAAACACAAAGGACGGCTATCAGATTATCAAGGCAAAATCAATAGTGCTTGCAATGGGCTGCCGCGAAAGAACACGAGGCGCAATTTCAATCCCCGGAACACGCCCCGCAGGAATTTTAACGGCAGGCGCGGCGCAGAGATATGTTAACATTGAAGGCTATATGGTGGGCAAAAAAATCGTTATTTTAGGCTCGGGCGATATAGGTCTTATTATGGCAAGGCGAATGACGCTTGAAGGCGCAAAGGTGCTTGCCTGCGTTGAGCTTATGCCCTATTCGGGAGGACTTCAACGAAACATTGTTCAATGCCTTAACGATTTTGATATTCCGCTTTATCTTTCACACACAATTATAGATATAAGAGGCAAAAACAGAGTTGAGGGAATTACGATTGCCGAGGTTGGCGCAGACAGAAAGCCGATTGCGGGAACAGAGATTGATTTTGACTGCGACACCGTGCTTCTTTCCGTTGGACTTATTCCCGAAAACGAGCTTACAAAAACCGCCGATATTGAAATAGACGGCAGAACAAACGGAGCAATTGTTTTTGAAAATATGGAAACCTCCGCAGAGGGCATATTCGCCTGCGGAAATGTTGTTCATGTTCACGACCTTGTTGATTTCGTTACGGCTGAAAGCCAAAGAGCAGGAAAGGCGGCGGCTGATTATGTTCTTAACGGCGAGAGAAGCAGAAGTGAATTTACCGCTCTTAAAACCTCAAACCAAATCGGCTACACCGTTCCGCAGAAAATAAGAAAAGGAACGGAAAGCGCAGAAATATTTTTCAGGGTTAGGCAGATATTTAAAGACAGTGCAATAGTTGTTAAGGACGGCGAAAAGCAGATTGCACGCTTTAAAAGAGAACACATGGCACCGGGCGAAATGGAAAAAATCACTTTACCGAAGGTGCTTCTTGATAAAATCGACTCAAACGAAATAACTGTTTCGGTTGAAGAGGCTTAAAAAAAGATAAAATGCGTTGCTGCGGCGCAAAGCAAAGGATTTTGCAGCAGAAAGGTTACTGATTAATATGACAGAGCTTATTTGCATAACCTGCCCAAAGGGCTGTCATCTTACCGTTGATGAGGAAAACGATTACGCGGTTAAGGGAAACGCCTGCCCGCGAGGAGCCGAATACGGCAAAAACGAGCTTAAAAATCCGAAAAGAGTTGTAACCTCAACCGTTAAAACAACAAGCGAGGAACACCCGCGTTGCCCGGTTAAAACCAACGGTGCAATACCAAAAGGAAAAATGTTTGAGGCAATGGAAATGCTCAACGGCATTGTTCTTAAAGCACCGATAAAAACAGGCGATACGGTTATTGAAAACCTTTTCGGAACAGGCATTGATTTTGTTGCCTGCAAAAATATTGACAAATAAATTTTCTTACACAAAAACGCGCTTTGCAGAAAGCTAATCCTGCAAAGCGCGTTTTTTTATTTTTCATATATATCGGCGCAGTTTGTTGTGCTGATATGATTTTTGTTTGCGTATGTGTTGCCCGAAAGGGTTATACCCCTTGAAGATTTCGCCTTAACACAGCAGCCCGAATAGGCTTTAAAGGCATTACCATCAATAGTGATATTCTCGTGAATATATTCCGAATGAACGGAGTTTTCGGGATAAATAAGTATCGGCGTGCCGCCGCAATATTCAAAGGTGTTATTCTTAATTGTAACATTCTTGCACGGACCGCTTTCATACCAGCTTTTAGCGTCATTTGAAAGGAGAATACCGCTCATCGTTGTGCTTTTGAAAAGATTGTTTTCAACGGTAACCTTTCCCCTTGTTGTCAGCAAAAGTCCTCTTGTTATGATACGCGTTGAGTTGTTATTTGCAAAATAAACCTCGGGGCACATCGTTATGTTTTCAACGGCGTCGCCGCGCCTTGCCGCACCTGCATTATCGAGCTCAAGCTCAATATCATATTCGTTAATCATTCTTGAAGCCTTAATGATTGCCCTGCCCTTTTCGGCAAGCGACTGCGGACTGATAAACGCAATTTCATCGCCCACATTAAAAGCATTATAGCCATAAGACTGCGGGTGCATAAAGCGAACAACTACCCTGTTTTCGTTTACGCTTTGGATTTTAAGGTGCATTCCGTGAACATTGAGCAAATCGTCGCCTGCACCGTCAAAATAACTGTTTGTTACGCTGATTTTTCCCTTGCACATACAAATCTGTATAAAATCGGCGCACGAAGCCATTTTGCGCACTGCGCCCGTGCCCGTTGAAAAATCAAGCTTATCAAGAGAAATATTCTCCGTGTTTTGTGCAACGAACGCAAGCGAATAATTAAATCTTTGAGCAACACTGCAAAGAGAGATATTTTTTGAATTTTCAACAAATATTCCCGCATACTGCCGCCTAACATCATAGGCATAATAAATATCGTCCTTGCTGAATTTAGAGGTGCCCGTGTAATAAACTCTGATTTTTCCGTTTGATAAATCCTTACACTTAACGGCATTGATAAACAGATGGCCAACCCTTTTCATCTTTTCGGGAGTTTTTTTCCTTATCTGCGCTATATGCCAAGCCGTTTTGTATTTTTTCATTGCGTTATAGCAATAGCCGTTTCCCTTAAAATAAAGCGCGCCGTTTTCAACATAATATTGCGTTTCTCTGTCTATCTTAAAATCAACATAAAAAAGCCCCTTGCCAACAACCTTTAACTCGTGAATATCGGGCTTAACAACCTTAATTTCAATGTTGTTCACGCTTATATTTTCACAGTCTCTTATTGCCGCGTTTGTTGCTTTTCCGTCAATAATAAAGCACGCGCCGTTGCCCTCTATTTTAAGATTTTTTATATTTTCAAAATAAAGAGCAACCCTTTGAAGATGAGCAGGCGGTGTTTCGCCCTTTTTAAACTCATTTTCGCCGATTGTGTTTGTTATGTAGAGCATTTTTTCGGGGCATTTTTCAGCAGATATATAATATTCGCCCTTTTCAAAAACAAGCGTTTTTTCCTCATCTGCTTCGGCAAGAGAAGACAAAAGCGCATTTAATTTTTCGGAAACCTCACAATCGGGCTTTATCCCGTGTTCAACCGCTTTAATTATCATATTATGATCCCTAATTCGTTTATCTTATCTCTTACGGCAAGCCAATCGGCAAACGCAAGCTCCTTGTTGTTCGGATTTCTTAAAATTGCGGCGGGATGATATGTTCCCATCATAAGCACTCCGTTTCTTTCATAAAAAACGCCGTGCTCCTTCGTTACTCTGAAATCCTTATCTATAAGCCGTTGTGCGGAAATTCTGCCAACGCAGATAATAATTTTCGGGCGTATGATTTTAAACTGCTCGCGAAGCCAATTAATGCACACATCCTGCTCCTCGGGCTTTGGATCTCTGTTTTTCGGCGGACGGCATTTAACCATATTCGCAATATAAACATTTTTCTCTCTTGATAAATCAACGCTTGCAAGGAATTTATCAAGAAGCTGACCGCTTCTGCCAACGAAGGGTCTGCCCTGCAAATCCTCGTTTTCGCCCGGTCCCTCGCCTATCAGCATAATATCGGCGTCTTTTTTACCCTCGCCGAAAACAAGATTTGTTCTGCCCTCGCAAAGACCGCATTTAGTGCATTCTCTGCATTTTATTTCAAGCTCATCAAGAGTCATTTTAACCACCCTCATCAGTATTTTTTTAATTGATATATATATTGTAGCATAAACATCGGCAGGCAAACAAGATTATTTTATTAATTTACTATTGAAATTAAAATAAAAGAGGTATAAAATATGCTTGTATTTATTTTCACGCCCTGCACGGCTGCGGCAGGAAAAGCGTGATTAAACTTTTGCAGCAGGAAAGGCTAAGGATTTAATATGGAAAATAATGAGGTTTTAGTTGAAATTTCCGCGCGCCATGTTCATCTTTCGCAGGCAGACCTTGAAACACTTTTCGGCAAGGGCTATGAGCTGACGGTTAAAAAAGCGCTCTCTCAACCGGGTCAGTTTGCTTCAAACGAAAGGGTTCGCGTTATCGGCACAAAGGGCGAATTTCCCGCAGTTTCTATTTTAGGCCCCGTTAGAAAAGCAACGCAGGTTGAAATCTCGCTGACTGACGCTCGCTCAATCGGAGTTAACGCCCCCGTTAGAGAAAGCGGAGATATTGCAGGCTCGGGCGCGTGCAGGCTTGTTGGCCCCGCAGGAGAAATTGAAATTTCCGAGGGTGTTATTGCCGCAAAGCGCCACATTCACGCAACCGTTGCAGACGCAGAAAGAATGGGACTTGAAAACGGACAGATTGTTTCGGTTGAAATCCCAACGGCAAACGAAAGAAGCCTCACCTTCGGCGATGTTGTTGTTCGTGTTTCAGACAGCTATGCACTTGCAATGCACATTGACACCGACGAAGCAAACGCCGCAGGAATGGCACCTAATTCAAAAGGAAAAATCATTAAATAAATAATAAATGTTCAAAAAGCTTCGGAGGTGTTTCCGAAGCTTTTTTATTTACCTTAAAAGAATATAAACGGGTCGGCATGGAAACCGACCCCTACAATAATAATTATTTGCTAAATAAAATTGAAAAGCGCCGCCGTTAACAAGGCAGCGTTTTTCATAAGGGGTAAAAATTTATGTTAAAGAAAAATAATTGCTTTATGGCAAATTATGAGAAAATAAATTTCTCTATATAAAACTTATAGTATGT
>JALEZT010000143.1 GCA_022772725.1 Eubacterium sp. | reverse complement strand
TCCCGGTGGCTTCCACTCCGAATATGACGCATATCACAACGGAGAATTTGAAGCACACATTGAGATTTCGGTTCCCGGAGAGCATAATATTTTAAATTCACTTGCGGCTTTTGTTGCCTGCAAATTAAGCGGAGCAGATACCGAGAAAATATGCAAGGGGCTTAAAGAATTCAACGGTGCAGGCAGACGCTTTGAGCTTAAAGGAGTTTATAAGGGAATAACAATAGCAGACGATTATGCCCATCATCCTAAGGAAATTGAGGTTACACTTAAAGCCGCAATGAAAATGGGTTATAAGCGCGTTTGGGCGGTTCATCAACCGTTTACCTATACAAGAACTTCTCTTTTGCTTGATGATTTTGCAAGGGTGCTTCAAATTGCCGATAAGTGCGTTATATCCGAAATTATGGGAAGCCGTGAGGTTAACACGATAGGAATTAAGGCAACTGATTTATCAGATAAAATTCCCGGAAGCATACAGATTGATAAGCTTTCGGGCATTGCGGATTATCTTGCCGAAAACTGCAAGGAGGGCGATTTGGTTATTACACTCGGCTGCGGAGATGTTTACAAGGTTTCGAGAATGCTTGTTGATAAATTAAAGGATTAAGTTATTGAAAAAACTCCCTCAAATGAGGGAGTTTTTTATTTAACATATTTCTTCTTTGAGAGTTTCAACTATTGAATCCTTATCGGCTTTCTTAACACCGTAAAGCATTGAAATACCGACAAGCAGAAATACTGCAAGGATAACACCGCCGTAAGTCAAAGGATCAATTTTGAACGGGAAAATATCCGTTGAAGTCATTGCTCTGTTCATTGCAAAGCTAAGCAAAACGCTTATGGGAAGCGCAAAAACAAGTGCTTTAATTGCATAAAGCAGACTTTCAAGGCTTATCATCTTTTTAAAGCCCTTTGGAGTTATTCCGACTGATTTAAGCATTGCAAATTCTTTTCTTCTTAAATCAACGCTTGTTGATATTGTGTTAAGAATATTTGCGGTTGTTATTAAAGTTATTAAAACAATAAAGCCGTAAACAAGCACCTCAATAATGAAAGCAATCGTGTTCATAGTCTGATACGCTTCATTAAAATCACTTACAGCCGAAAGTGAGAAATCTCCTTCATCAAGAAGCTTATAAAGATTTTCCGTTAATTCGGCAGCTGAATCTGTTTCAATACCCAAATAATAAACCGCGTCCTCCGACGGAAAAAACCTTTGATAAGTGCTCTCAGGCATATAGAGTACAATTGTTTGCGATTGATTTAGATTGCAGACATAGCTTGAAGAGTCATAATCTGCAAGACCGGCAACCTTAATGCTTTGACCGTTGACTTCAAGCTCTTTTCCGATAATATTCTTATTAAAGGGCTTATCGGATTTATTCTCTCTGTCTAAATTATTGAGCATAACGGCACAGGGCTCATTTGAATAAAACTGTCTGTAATCAATATTATTAGCACTGCAAAGGGCGTTAAAATCTTTATCATCAACAAAATCCAAGAAAACGCTTTTTTGATTATTAAAAAGCTTTTTGTATTCGCCGTTAAGATTTTCCTTGCTTGCAAATGGGTCGTTTTCATCAAATTTATGTTTTAAATAAATATTATTAACAGAATAATATTTATTTACACCGCTTAACTCCTTAACTCCGTCAATCAGCTTATCCTTTTCATCATAGCTTACATTAACCATTATCTGATACGACACGGACATTTCCATATCCGTTGCATGCATAAACATTTCACAAAAATAGTTGCAGGAAAGAAACAGAATAACTGAAATGGCTATTGATGCGGTTATAACTCTTGATTTTCTGCCGTTGCGCTTTAAATTCTTATATGCAAGCTCGCCCTCATAGCCGAAAATTGCCTTAACCCATTTCGGATTTTTAAGCCTTTTGGCTTTAAGCTTTATTTCATCCGATTGCTTAATAGCATTTACGGGAGTAACGGCTGACGCCTTTTTAGACGGAATATATGATGAAATCAAAATAGTTAAAACACTGAATAATACTATTCCCGCAACAGCCCATAATGGAACAAGTACCTTCATTGTAATATTTGATTCGTTTATACCTCTGATCATACCCGTTGATATGATTTCTGCACCGAGTGCTTTGAGCGTTATTCCTATTCCTATAACACCTCCGATAATTCCGAGAGGTATTCCGATTGCACCTAAAATAAGTCCTTCAAAATAAACAGAGCCTCTTTTCTGTGCCTTTGTTGCACCTACCGAGGCAAGCATACCGAGATAGCGCACTCTTTCCGAAAGAGACATACCGAACGCATTGTAAATCAAAATTACCGAGGCTATCATAATGATGGCAAGAATTATTGCGGCAGTTGGAAGAATTTGATTTTTTACCATACTGTTTTCATCAAACGAGAAAAACATTTCAAGGTAATCATCATTAATTTCAAATTCCTCAATTTTATAATCAGCCATTATTTGCCTTAATTCATCAAGTGAATGACTGTTAACCTCATTAAGCTCAATATAAGCGGAATAAAGCCCGTCATTATCTGCACTGATTTTTGATGAATCAAAGCCTCTTAAAATTGAATATCTGCCGATGGTTGCAGGGTTGGTGTTAAGTATAGCGGTTATTGTGTATTCCTCAGTTTTCAACGTCTCAAACTCTTCTGCGTGAATATACGGACCTGAAATCAAAGCCCTTTCGCCGTTATCATCAACATATCGAACACCTGTTGGAATTTCAACCTTATCCCCTATTTTCCAGCTTAAATTGTTCTTTTCGATAAGCGATTTTTCAACTGCTATTTCATTTTCGTTTTTTGGAATCGTGCCCTCATAATCGCCTGTTATCATTTGCTTTAAATTTGTTATATCGCCGACAAAAATACTGCCTATTCCGTTTGTGAGCGAGGTTTTTTCATTTAAGCAAAATTCATCTGCGCCAGTATAAGCCTCTATGCCGACTCTTGCAATACGGTCATCATTCTTTAACTGCTGAATTTGTGAAGCATTTACCGAGCAAACGGCGTGCTTATGACCGCCTGACATAAATTCAATCTCCGCAAACAGATTTAAAAATGAAGCAACAGCAACGAAAACCGCGGTTATCATTGCAACGGAAACGCAAATACCGAAGGTTGTTATAACCGTTCTGCGTTTGTTTTCGGCAAGGTGGCGCAGGGTTAACTTATTTATGATGCTCAACCCATTCTCACCTCGTCTCTGACTATTTTGCCGTCCTCGATTGAAATA
The DNA here is from genome assembly GCA_022772725.1 of Eubacterium sp. Taxonomy (GTDB): domain Bacteria; phylum Bacillota; class Clostridia; order Oscillospirales; family Acutalibacteraceae; genus Eubacterium_R. The sequence continues at coordinate 754 of JALEZT010000143.1, read as the reverse complement.
ATTCTGTCTGCCGAAAGAGCTATCTTTTCATCGTGAGTTATCATTATAACGGTTTGATTATATTCCTTATTAAAATATCTTAAAAGTGAAATTATTTCTCGGCTGTTTTCACTGTCTAAATTACCCGTTGGCTCATCTGCGAGCATTAAAGCCGGATTATTAATCAACGCTCTGCCGATTGAAACCCTCTGCTGCTGACCGCCCGAAAGCTGATTTGGAAGATGATTAAGCCTTTCGGAAAGACCGAGCTTTTCAACAATTGATGAAATCTGCTTTTTGTCGGGCTTTCTGCCGTCAAGCAAAAGAGGAAGAGTTATATTTTCCTCAACGGTTAAGATAGGAATTAAATTATAAAACTGATAAACAAGACCTATCTGCCTGCGCCTGAAAATTGCAAGAGCTGTTTCATCAAGCTTCGAAATATCGGTGCTTCCGATAACAACAGAGCCGCTTGTTGGAACATCAACGCCGCCGAGTATATGAAGAAGCGTTGATTTTCCCGAGCCGCTTGGGCCTACTATTGCAACAAATTCGCCCTGTTCAACAGAAAAGGAAACATTATCAAGCGCTTTAACCATTGTTTCGCCTTTTCCGTAGATTTTCGATAAATTTTTGGTTTCAAGAATTTTCATTTTCTTTTTCTCCTTTCAACAATGGCTATTCTAACGCTTTAAACTTACAATTAAATGACTTTTAAATAACAATTTTGTCATACAACGGCATTATAAAATCTGATAATAAATTCAGTGCCTCT
>JALEZT010000110.1 GCA_022772725.1 Eubacterium sp. | reverse complement strand
AAGCGTCAATGTATTTTTCGATAACCTCTCCGGCAAGCTCTTTATCTGCGTTTCCGCAAAGCTCATAGCAGGGGATAAAGGCTTCGTCAAACATATAGCTGATATAATCGGGAATATCGCTCCATTTTGCAATATCCTTTCTCGGCTTTTTGTTTTCACGGTCGATATTTAAAATGTTTCTTGCATAATCTCTGTCCTGCTCATAAAGAGAGGCGAGCTGAGGATTATATTCCTTTGCCCATTCATAGGAAAGCGTGAAAACCTTATCCGCATTCATGGTGCTGATAACGTTTTTTGAAATATCGGTTAATTTAACCGTGTCGAAAAGAGCGCCCGAAACGCTCATCTTTTTAAAATTAAGCGGAAATTTTTCAGCCGGCTCTGCTTTGTTTGCTCTGCGCCAGTCCTCAAAATTTGAATTTGCAAGCGTTAAAATGTATTCAATAACGCTTTCCTTCGGATAGCCCTGCTCGGCGTAATAGGTAACTGCGGCTTCGGGGTCCTTACGCTTTGAAAGCTTCCTTTTTCCGCCGTTTTCCTCCTTCATAATTGTTGCAACATGAGCATATTTAGGCGGCTTGAAGCCGAGAAGCTTAAATAATTGAAGATGTATCGGCGCGGAGGAAATCCATTCGTCTCCGCGAACAACATGGGTTGTTCTCATTAAATGATCGTCAATAACGTGAGCGAAATGATAGGTAGGTATTCCGTCGGATTTAAGAAGAACAATATCCTGAATATTTTCGGGCATTTCGATTTTACCCTTTATTGCGTCGTCAAAAACGCATTTTCCGTCTGCCGTTCCGGGAGATTTAAGGCGCAGAGTCCATTCCTTGCCGCTTTCAATATTAGCTTTTATCTCGTCATAGGAAAGATTGCGGCATTTTGCCCATTTTCCCCAGTATCCCTTTTGCGGCTCGTTCTCCTGCTGATTTCTTATTTCGTCAAGCTCCTCGGGCGAGCAGAAGCAGGGATATGCAAGCCCCTGTTCAACAAGATGCTTTGCATAGGCTTGGTATATATCTTTTCTTTTGCTTTGATAATAAGGCCCGTAAACGCCCTTTTCCTCGTTTTCGCCGATAACTCCCTCGTCTGCCTCAATGCCGTAGGAGGCAAGGCTTTTGAGCATAACGCCTATTGCGCCGTCAACCTTGCGCTTATTATCGGTGTCCTCAACTCTAACATAAAAAACACCGTTTGAATTTTTTGCAATTCTGTATGCAACAAGCATTGTATATAAATTTCCGAAATGCAAAAAGCCTGTTGGGCTCGGAGCAAATCTTGTTACCTTTGCTCCCTCGGGAAGCTCTCTTTGCGGATAAAACTCCTCGTAAAATTCGGGGGTTTTATCTGTGTTCGGAAAAAGAAGCTGTGCAAGTTTTTCAAAATCCGTCATATTTATAATACTCCATTATAATTAATCAATATATTATTACACATATTTTAAAATTATTCAATATTTAATTATTTATATTTTATTGAAAAAGCAGATTTTTTGTGTTATTTTATAAAAAAAGAAGCAAAGGAGTCTTATTAAATGAGCTTGCCGAAGGACAGTTTTATGCTTTTAAGCGTTGTTAACACAAAATTAAGAGATTATTATTCAAGCCTTGATGATTTTTGCTCCGCCGAAAATGTCAGCAGGGCAGAGGTTGAAAATCAGCTTTCGCAGGCAGGATATACTTATAATGAAAAGATAAATCAATTTGTTTAGACTATCGATAAAGCGGTCTGAACCACGCTGATATCAAAAAATCGTTATTGTATTATTTGTAGGGAGTGGCGACCTCGACACTCCGTTTTATATTTTAAGCGTAATAAGCAAAGCCGTAGGAAAAATTCCTACGGCTTTTAAAATATCCGTTATTTAATTAAAACCTTTTTTCTGCAAGCTTGGTAAATATAAGCCTGTTAAGCTTGTCTGCAAGCTCTTCGATGTTTTGCTCCTTGTCGCTGAAAATCATTGAAAGCGTGTATCCCGTAACGCCGTTTGCAGTAAATTCAATTATGAAATCGGCGTCTGCTCTTGCGGCATATCCGGGCGGAACAAATCTGTTGTAAAATTCAGAGGAAAATTCTATAACGCTGTTTCTCATCAGCGAAACCATATAGCCCGAAAGGGATGAGTTGAAGCATTTTTTCAAGAATTCCTTGTTCTTTTGAATACGGTTAAAGTATATGATTGTTGCGTCCTTCATACTTTGAGCGTGCTTTGCTTCATTAACACAGCCGATTGTGCTCTGCTTAACACCCCAGTCGATAAGCGACTGAATATCGGCAAAATGATAATAGAAGGTCTGCCTGCTGATATTGCATTTTTCAACAAGCATTGTAACTGTTATTTTATCAAAGTCGTGGTCAGCAAGAAGCTCTGAAAACGCTTTCAAAATTAAAGCCTTTGTTGATTTAGCCATAATACCGCCCTCCGTGGTTTTTTCGTTATTATCGGTATTATAGCATAATTTTACAAATATAGCAATATTGTAACGACAATGTTAACAGCCTTGTAACAGAAATTTTAAAAATTAGAATGCCTGTGAAAATCAGTTTTTCTTTTCAAGAATTTCAAGATACTGCTTGTATTTTGAAGCAAGAACGCTTTTTTCTTCGGATTTTTCAACCATCTGATTAACAGCAGAGGTTGTCTTTTTAACAGGTGCAATCGTTCCTGCGCCTGCAACACATCCGCCGGGACATGCCATTCCTTCAAGCAGATAGCCGTTATATTTTCCTGCCTTTGCCATTTGAAGCATTTTTCTGCAATCGGGAAGACCCTCGGCTCTTGCGGTAAGCACCTCTCTGTCGGGGTTCAAAACCTTTATTGCGTTTTCAACCGCCTTTGCAACGCCGCCCGAAACAGCAAAGCCGTTTCCGTCTCCGCTTGCCTCGTAAAACGGTTCGTCCTCCTCGCATTTTGAAATATCAATTTCTCTTGCTTCAAGGATAGAGCTGAACTCCTCAAAGGTTAAAACAAAATCAACATGGCTTCTAATTGTTCGTCTGCTTGCTTCAAGCTTTTTAGCCGCGCACGGTCCAACGAAAACAACCTTGCAGTCGGGGTGCTGCTGCTTTATAAGCCTTGCGGTAAGCACCATAGGGGTAAGTGCCATTGAAATATAAGATGCAAATTCGGGGAAAAGCTTTTTTGCCATAACAGACCATGCAGGGCAGCAGGAGGTTGCCATAAACGGCTGACTCTCGGGAACCTCCTTCATAAAGTCAAGTGCTTCCTCAATTGTGCAAAGGTCTGCACCGATTGCAACCTCAACAACATCCTCAAATCCGAGTTCTTTAAATGCCGTTCTGATTTGACCCGAGCTGACATTTCCGAACTGTCCTGCAAAGGCAGGGGCAATTGCGGCATAAACGGGAGTGTCGCTCTTAACGGCAGTTATTGTTTGATATATCTGGCTCTTGTCTATGATTGCGCCGAACGGGCAGTTAACAAGGCACATACCGCAGGAAACACATCTTTCGGGGTCTATTGTTGCTCTGCCAAGCTCATCTGAATGAATTGCGTTCATTCCGCAAACCTTTGCGCAGGGACGCTCCTGTTTAACGATTGCGTGGTATTCGCAGGCGTTTATGCACATTCCGCATTTTATGCACTTGCTCTCGTCAATATAAGATCTGCCGTCCTTGATTGAAACGGCTTGCTTGGGGCAAACCTCAATGCAGGGATGTTCAAGGCAGTTTTGGCACGCGTCTGTAACATAAACTCTTTTTTCGGGGCATCTGTTGCAGGCGAATTTAATTATGTCAATAAGCGGAGGCTCATAATATTTTTCGTCAACTATGCTTTCATCAACACCCTCGCAGATTGATGAAAAGTCGTTAAAATCTCTTAATGAAAGTCCCATTGCCGCACGAAGTCTTTCCGCAACAACCTCGCGCTCAACGAAAACGCTGTCTCTGTATTGAGCAACATCGCCTTTGATTATTTTATAGGGCAGGTTTTCAAACTTTTTTGCGTCCCAGCCCTCATACGCCATTTTCGCAACCTCGGTAAAAATCGTTTTTCTTATTCTTGATTTTGATGTTTTTATCCCTCGCATAATGTCCTCCTTGTTAATTTTTGAACAATGTTGTTCCAAACCGCCATTATAATAACACGATATATGTATAAAATCAATGAAAAAATTTACAAAATAAGGCTTTTTTTACCTTATATTTTAGTCTATAATTTTACTATCAATTATTAGGCGGGTAGTTT
>JALEZT010000088.1 GCA_022772725.1 Eubacterium sp. | reverse complement strand
TCCTTTGTTACAAACAGGAAATTTGCACCGCCTGTTTCCTCAACATAGGTTCTTGTTGCGGCATCGAGATACATATTTTCATCATATCCCTGATTATGCGCATCAACAATTGCATAAAGGCTCATTGCATAGTTAAGACCTGCTTTGATATTGCCTGTTCCGTGAGGAGCGGCACGGTCATAATCGCAAACGCGGATTGTTATCGGCTTTGCGCCGCCCTTGAAATAAGGACCAACGGGAGTGCAGAACATTCTGAACTGATATTCATCTGCCGGCTTAACTCCGATAACCGAGTTTGAGCCGAACATAAACGGACGAATATAAAGCGTTGCGCCCGAGCCGTAAGGAGGAACCCAAGCGGCGTTTGCCCTAACAACCTCTTCAACAGCCTCAATAAATCTGTCCTCAGGGAAAACGGGCATTTGAAGCCTTTTTGCAGAATCCGCAAGTCTGCTTGCATTAAGGTCGGGACGGAAGCAAACAATTCTGCCGTCTGCCGTTGTGTATGCTTTAAGACCCTCAAAAACCGTTTGAGCATATTGAAGAACGCACGCACATTCGCTCATTGTTATTGTGTTGTCGGAGGTAAGGGTGCCGTTGTCCCACTTGCCGTCCTTAAAATTTGAAACATATCTTTTATCGGTTGGCATATAGCCAAAGCCGAGAGAAGACCAATCTATGTTTTTCTTTTCCATAATAAAGATTACTTCCTTTCAAGAAATTCTATTTAATAAGATTTTACTACCATTATTTTTCATTGTCAACCGAATGAATATTATTTTTTAAATAAAATACACAAAAACTGTTGAGATTTAGCCGACAATATACTATTATATATTATTAGCAAAAAGTTTTTTGGAGGTATAAAAATGCAATTCATTTCAGATTCCGTAAAGTATATAGGAACAGACGATAAGGATTTAGACCTTTTTGAAGGTCAGTATATAATTCCAAACGGAATTTCCTATAATTCATATCTTATAATTGATGAAAAAATCGCTGTTATGGACACGGTTGATTCAAGAAAAACAAAGGAATGGCTTGAAAATCTTGAAAACGCCCTTGAAGGAAGAACACCCGATTATCTTGTTATCTCTCATCTTGAGCCCGACCACGCAGGCAGTATAAAGCTTTTGGCGGAAAAATATCCGCAGATAACCCTTATAGGAAACGCAAAAACCTTTGCAATGCTTCCGCAGTTTTTTGACCTTGACGAAGGCGTACAGAGGTTGACCGTTAAAGAGGGCGACACGGTTTCGCTCGGCTCTCACGAGCTGACCTTCGTTATGGCTCCAATGGTGCACTGGCCGGAGGTTATGGTTTGCTATGAAGCAAGCGAAAAAATTCTTTTTGCGGCAGACGCATTCGGTAAATTCGGTGCGCTTGACACTGATGAGGACTGGGCTTGCGAGGCAAGAAGATATTATTTCAATATTGTTGGCAAATACGGCGGACCTGTTCAAACGCTTCTTAAAAAGGCTTCTGCGCTTGACATTAAAACAATCTGCCCGCTTCACGGACCTATTCTTAAAGAAAACCTTGATTATTATCTTAATCTTTATAATATTTGGAGCAGCTACGGTGTTGAGGCAGAGGGAGTGTTTATTGCTTACGCTTCAATGCACGGCAACACAAGAGACGCCGCTTTGAAGATGAAGGAAATTCTTGAAGCAAAGGGCTGTAAAAAGGTTGCGATTTCCGACCTTTCAAGAGAGGATATAGCAGAGGCAATTGAGGACGCCTTCAAATACGGCAAGGTTATTTTTGCCGCTCCGAGCTATGACGGCGGCGTTTTTCCGCCTATGGAGGAGCTTCTTCATCATCTTAAAAGCAAGGCTTGGCAAAACCGCACGGCAGGTATTATTGAAAACGGCTCTTGGGCTCCCTGCGCGGCAAGGGCAATGGTTGCGGCTCTTGAAGGTATGAAAAACATTAATATTTGCGAAGCAAGGGTTTCTATAAAATCAGTTATGAAGGACGCAGATATTTCCGCTATGGAGGCTCTTGCAGACGAAATTCTTGCTTAATTTAAAAAGCCGATTTCAGCATAAGCAATCAGTTAAACCGAGCCCTTTACGGCTCGGTTTGTCTTTGGAGGATAATAATGGCTGAAAACAAACCGACAAGAAATTACGGCATTGATTTGCTGCGCATTGCTTCAATGCTGATGATTGCAACGCTTCACACGCTTTACAGAGGCGGAGCGCTTTCGGCGGTTGAGGCGGGCACCGCTCAATACTATGTTGCTTATTCGATTTATTTGCTTTGCTATATTGCCGTTAACCTTTATGCGCTAATCAGCGGATATGTTGGCGTTAACGGAAAAACGAAATATTATAAGCTTGCTTCGCTTTGGGTTCAGGTTGAATTTTACTGCGTTCTTTTCACAGTTATTTTTGCCTTTATCCACCCCGAAATATATAAATTTGATTTCACGGTTAATCAGCTTTTCCCCGTTTCAACGAAGCATTACTGGTATTTCACGGCATACTTTGTTATGTTTTTATTCACGCCGTATTTCAATAAAATCCTTAATTCGCTCGGCAAAAGGCAATTGATGATGCTTGGAATAATTCTTGTTTTCCTTTCAACGCTTTGGTCAACTGTTTGGCAAATGGATTTTATGTCGGTGGAAAGAGGTTATTCTGCCGTTTGGCTTTCAGTTCTTTACATATTGGGAGGAATAGCAAAAAAGCTTAATTTTTCCGAAAAGGCAAAAAGCGGATGGCTTTTATTCGGATATTTTATCTGCATTGCCTTTGTTGCCTGCTTTAAGTTTTTCGGCGAAAAATACGGCGGCATTGCAATTACTCCGAATTATTTTATCTCCTATAATTCATTTCCTATGTTTGCAGGTGCATTTTGCCTTTTCCTTTTCTTTACAAGGCTTAATATCAAAGGAGCCACCGCAAAAAGGCTTATCGGATTTTTTGCACCCGTTTCCTTCGGTGTTTATATTATTCACGCAAACGGCTTTATTTGGAAATATGTTATGCAAAACGCCTTTACCCCGCTTGCAGAATTAAACCCTGTTTTGCTTGCTCTTTGCACGGCTTTGAGTGCCTTGGCAATATATTTGATTTGCTCGGCAATTGATTGGCTTCGCATTTGTCTTTTCAGGGCAATTAAGGTTGATGAGAGGCTGAAATCGCTTGAAGACAAAATAAGATTAAAGCTTTCCGACAAAAAGAATTAGCACAATTTTGGTTAAACTGTATAAAATTATTTATATGTTGCTCTTATAATACTTGCGCTTTGTGGAATTTTGCACAAAATTATTGACTTTAACGCGAATAATCGCTAATATATTGATTGTAAAGTATTTTTGCTTTACCGAAATCAGTCGATAAAAGTAATTATTCAATAGAAAGGATTTATTATTATGGCAACAAAAAACACACAGGCAGTAAAAAAGGCTGCAAAGGAAGCAACAAAGAAAGCAGCAGAGGCTGTTAAGGAAACTGCCGCAAAGGCTGAAAAAGAGGTTAAGGAAGCAACCGCAAGCGTTGAAAAAACCGCAAAGAAGAACGCAGAAAAGGCAGTTAAGGAAGTTAAAAAGGCAACCGACAAGGCTGAAAAGCAGGTTAAGAAAGCAACCGACAAGGCTGAAAAAGAGGTTAAGGATGCGGCAAAGGCAGTTAAGAAAACTGCAAAGAAGGCAGCACAGAAGCTTGCAACAAAAGAGGTTTATTTTGAATTTGCAGGAAAGCAGATTGCTTCCTCAGAGGTAACAGAGGCAGTTGAAAAGGCGTATGTTGAAGCAGGAAACAAGGCTTCCTCAATTAAATCAATCAAGCTTTATATTAAAGCAGAGGACAGCGCAGTTTATTATGTTATCAACGAAAGCGTAACAGGCAAAATCGAATTATAATTTTGTTAAAAGCACATTGCTCCGCGGGATATTTTTCCTGCGGAGCTTTTATTTAATAAACAAACTGTAAAAATGTTTTATTTTCGTTGAAGCGCAAATCATTTAATGATATAATATTGACAATTAGGATTTACAATCAAAAATGCAAACCGAAATATGCAGATTTTTTCAAAGAATAATGTTACCCTAAAGAAAGGAAAGGATTTTCAATAATATGAACTTAATGATTGCAACAAGACTACAACAATTAAGGAAAATGAACGGATACAGCCAAGATGTGCTTGCGGAAAAAATAGGAGTCAGCCGTCAATCCATCTCAAAATGGGAAAGAGCGGAATCCTCTCCCGAAACGGATAATCTTATTGCGCTTGCAGAGCTTTACGGGATGACGCTTGACGAATTACTCAACACCTCGGGCGATGTTGTTAAAATAAGCACACACAACAAAAAGAATAAGGATTTTTCAGGCAAGCTGAAATCGCTTATCTCAAAGGCAAACGATTTCGGCATTTATCCGAAAACGGCTAAGAATATGATTAAATTCCCGTTTCCGATAATTATTGCGCTGATTTATGTTGCCGGCTCCTTTATGTTTGACATTTGGCACCCGCTTTGGATAATCTTTTTAACAATCCCGATTTATTACAGATTTGCCCTTGCCTGCAAGGCAAACAACAAAAAGGTTTTCAACCTGCTTATCCCCGTTCCCGAAATAATAACAACCGTGTTTTTTATACTCGGCTTTACAGTCGGTCAATGGAAATATATTTGGATTCTATTCCTTTTAATCCCGATATATTATTGGATGATAATCGCCTTCACAAAGGCTGAATAATAAAAAATTAAGGACAACCGTTTGGTTGTCCTTTTTTGACGAAAACAGGAGGATTACGATACCCTCCTGTTTATTTTTTAGTTTTTATTTTGCCTGTGCTTTGATTGCTTCGGTGAGAAGCGGAACGATTTTGTTAAGGTCGCCTACAATTCCGTAATCCGCAACATCAAAGATAGGAGCGGTTTCATCCTTATTTATCGCAATGATAATATCGGATTCCTCCATACCTGCCGTGTGCTGAATAGCACCGCTGATGCCGATTGCGAAATAAACATTCGGGCGAACTGTTTTGCCCGTTTGACCAACCTGCAAATCCTTTGGAAGCCAGCCGTTATCAACAACTGCTCTTGAACAGGAAACTGTTCCGCCGAGAGCCTCTGCCAAATCTTCAAGAAGCTTGAAGTTTTCTTTACTGCCAACGCCTCTGCCGCCTGAAACAAGGATTTTTGCCTCCTGAATATCTGCCGCAGTTGAAACCTCTTTAACAATATCAAGAATTTCAACATAGCAGTTATTCTCTTCAAGAACGGGATTAAACTCAATAACCTCTGCCTTTGCTTCTGCAATCGGAGCAATCTTCTGCATAACGCCCGGGCGAACCGTTGCCATCTGCGGACGGTTATCCGGGCAGGCAATGGTTGCAATAGTGTTTCCGCCGAAGGCAGGACGGGTCATAAGAAGCTGATTATGCTTTTGCTCCTTATTAGGAAGCGGATTGAGCGGGAAATCGCCGATTTCAAGCTGTGTGCAATCTGCCGTTAAGCCTGTGCCTACTCTTGCGGAAACGCGTGGGCCTAAATCTCTGCCGATAGCGGTTGCGCCAACGAGCATAATTTCCGGCTTATATTCATTGATAACTGCGGCAAGCGCCTGTGTGTACGGCTCTGTTCTGTATGTTTCAAGAACGGGGCTGTCAACAACGATAACCTTATCTGCACCGTACTGTGCAAGAGAATCTGCAAGAGCCTTAACGCCCGAGCCGAGAAGAACTGCCGTTACATCTGTGTTTAAATCAGCGGCGAGGTCCTTTGCCTTGCCTAATAATTCATAAGCGATAGGGCTGATTTCATTATCAACCTGCTGAGCGTAAATGAAAACGCCCTTATACTGTTCAATATTCTTTGTAACCATTATTCAGCCCTCCTTATATAATGTGCTTTTCCAAAAGCTTTGAAGCAATATATTCAGCGGCTTCTGCGGGACTGTCGGGAGCAACCTTTTCGCCTGCGCCCTTTCTTACCTTATCGGAAGCCTTTGCAATCTTTGTCGGAGAGCCGTTAAGACCGATATTTGAATCATCAACGTCTTTAAGGTCTGCTCTGCCCCAAACGGTGATTTCCTTCTTGTATGCGTCAAAAATTCCGCCGGGAGTCATATATCTCGGTTCATTAAGCTCTGAAATAGCCGTTATTGCAACA
>JALEZT010000055.1 GCA_022772725.1 Eubacterium sp. | reverse complement strand
TATTGAAACGATTTTATCAAAACGCAAAAAATAATTACGGTTTTTTTGCACTTTTATGTTTTTATCCATTGAAATTTCGGCATGAATATGCTATAATTTAATTACTTAAACTACTGTTAGGTTTTACACACCTGTAAAATGTAGTAGTTCTAAAACAAAAGTATAAAAATACAATGTTAATGAAGAGTTTTACACACCTGTAAAATGTAGTAGTTCTAAAACTAATTAACATCCTCCCGGATAGGAAACAAGTTTTACACACCTGTAAAATGTAGTAGTTCTAAAACAGTATAGAGTTATTCATGATGGTTTAATACGTTTTACACACCTGTAAAATGTAGTAATTCTAATACGCTTCCTTATTTGGATATGCACAAACAAATAATAAAAAATGCAAAGCAAAAGCTCCCGGCCTTTATCGGCTAGGAGCTTTTTGTTGCACCGAAAATATAACTTTTAGGTGTTTATGTTATTTTAAAATATTTAAATGATAGAATAACGATATAAGTTTTAGGGAGATTTGATATGAAATTGAAAAAGGCAATTGCAGTTTTCTTGGTGCTTCAATTTTATTTACATTCGGCTCGTGCTCGGCGAATGGCAGGCAGGCGGCTTCGCTTGATGCGGTTGACGGCAGGGAATACTATTTCAACGGCTATAACACAATTTACAATAAAACCGCTTATACCTATGATAACGACCTTGCGGGAGTTATGATTTTGAACGGACAGTGCGATTTGCCCCGAGAAGCGAATACAGCCTTTTTAAAGCCATTGACGAAGCTCTTGAAGGCAGAACATAATAATTCATAATTATAAGATAATAAAATCCCCGAAGAATGATTTTCTCTTCGGGGATTCTTTTTGCCTTTTTATACAAAAGAATTTTGAATATTTATGCAAAATTAATAAAAATATTAATAATATATCATATAATTTGTTATAATTGTTGCAATAACTGTTATGTTATGCTATAATTTTTAGTTGTTAATAACTCTTTGAGAGGAGCGGATTTATGGCAGGCAAATTAGGCCCTAAGGTTAAAGGGCTTGCAAAGGAAATTAAAACGCATTGGAAAACTCCCGCACCGGGAAAATATGTTCCGTATAAGGAATACGGAAGCATACTTTTAGGAGTCGGCAGTAACTATGTCGGTCAAAAAACTCTTGAATACTTAACCTTCGCGGCAAGCTGCTATTTAATGATGTATCATTACAAGCTGCCGTATTTAACATTTTCGATTATCTCTCTTATCAATATGCCGCTTAACTATATCTGGACATTGATAGGCTGGGTTATAAACGATAACCTCGGATTTCTGCCAAAGAAAACCGAGCGCAAATTCAACATTCTTTATTTCTCGCTTATAGGAATAGGAATTTATATGATTGTCGGCGATTTCTCGGCAATTCTTGATCCGTCAAACCGCCTTGTTGCATATCTTAACGGTCTTGAAGGAATAAGTGCCGCTTCGGCAATAAAAATTCTCGGAACTCACATTTTGTGGAACGGTTGGGCAGGCGCAAGAAATATCTTTTGGCGCAAAAAGCTTATTCCCAAATTCGGCAGATATAAGTATTCGCTTTACTGCGATTTCATCCCGAAAATCATCATGGTTTTCCTGCTTGGATGGCTCCCGTTCTATACAACCATAACAGATGTAACAACAAGAGTTTGGGTTGCAAATCTTTTGTTCTCAATTTACAATCTGTTCGGCTTCAATAACAATCTTGAAACCTGCGCGCAAAATTGCAGTCCGAATGTTCGCGAAAGAATTTTTGTAAGAACATATCCTATTAAGCTTTCGCATTTTGCACAGTCTATACTCGCTATTCTTCTTCCTGTATTTATCGGTATGTGCAAGGATGAATGGGCAGATATTGCAGTGTTTAAATATATAATTCCCATCACATTCACGATTTCGGCAGTTTTAACCATTATTTTTGCAGGCAAGGTTAAGGAGCGTATTCCTCAGCCACCGCTTGAAAAGAAGGTTAATATTAATTTCTGGGACGGAATGTTCGGCGTTATGAGAAATAAGTATAAGTGGATTCAAACGATAGTAGGTCTGCTTGATTCTCTCGGCAACGGTATGCTTGCCTTCACAACCGTTCTCTATCTTTACACCTTCCGTTTGAGCGGCCTTGCATACAGTCTTATCGTTGCACTTGTTTCCTTTGCGGGAACGCCTCCCGATTTCTTCACACCGTATTTCATAAAGCGCTTTTCGTATAAGCAAATTATGATATTCTATCAGCTTTCAAGGGCTGTTTGCTATACCGTTATTGTTTGCTGCTATCTTTTCTGCGGAGAAAATCTTGTTCTTTGCGGAACGCTCAGCGTTGTTATGCTCTTTATAACAGAGATGTTCCAAACAGTTCCGAAATCCGTTTCGCACGATATGGATGTTCGTGTAAACGATTATCAAATGTATCTTTCGGGCGAAAGGCTTGAAAGCTTTTCAGGCGTTTTCGGTTGGTTTACGGGCCCGATAGTTTCCTTTGTAGGTCTTATTATCCCCGTGCTTCTTCTTAAATTCGGATTCAACAGTAACTGGGATGTTCTCTTTATTGATTCGTCAAGAGTAAAAATAATCGTTGTTCCGATAATCTTTGATATTGTGGGCTATCTTCTTATGACAATTCCTTATCTGTTTTGGGATTATGACGATGATAAGCAAAATAAGGTTATGGAGGTTTTGCGCAGGCGTGAAGAGGTAACGCGCAAACAGTATGAAAGCGAAAACTCCGAGGAGCCTCCTGCCGAAGCGGCAGATGAAGAAATTCCACAGGAGGTAACGGTATGAAAAAATCAACGAAAAAGGATAAAAAGCAAAACGATGATTTTCTTGCCGAGGAGGCAAGACAGGAGCAGGAAACCGCCCCTGCATACACTCTTGATATTCCCGACGACGAAATATGGACTTATCAAATAGAGGGGCTTCAGGCACCGCATATCAATAAGCCGTTTAAAAACGCAAAAAGAAATAAAATAGTTGTTGTTATAATTCTTGTTATTGCCATCAGCCTTTCGATATTCTTTTCCGTTCGTGCCGTTCACAGCGACACATATGAATATAAGGATTTAGGCGACGGAACATACGAGCTTGTTAAGTTTTCAAATCCGGGAGATATAACCGAAATAACAATTGATTATGTTGTTGATTTGGAAACAGGCGAAAAGGATGAAACAAAGCCGATTTCCGTTATTAATGAATATGCCTTTAACTGTGATGAGGTGCTTAATTCCATATCCTTCGGCAAGGATGTCAGAAAAATTGACGGAAAATCAATTTACAGCTGCTGGTGGGTGCAGAATGTTTGGATAGACGATGAAAATCCGTATTACTGCGATTTAGACGGTGTTATTTACGATAAGGATTTAACCGAGGTTGTCTTTTATCCTAACGACCACGATAAGTATTTAAGAGCCAAATTAGGATATGATAATTTGCTTGATGACGACGGAAATCCTATGGAGGAGCTTTGGGGCACAACCGAAAGGTATGACGAGGATTTTCTTGCCGAATATAACAGGCAGATAAGAACCTATGTTATTCCGTCAACAGTAACCAAAATAGGTCAGCTTGCATTTGCATATTCAAACATAACCGATTTGTATATCCCCGAGGGCGTTAAAACAATGGAATCAATGGCTGTTTTCAAAAACACCGTTTTGCTCAATGTTTTTAGCTACACAACGGATGAGCCCATAACAGATGTAACATATAATGCAATAGGCTCAATGAAAACGGTTTATAATTCACTCCCGGAGGGGCTTGAATATATCGGCTCGGATTGCTTTTATTATTGCCGAGGTTTATCATATCTTTATATTCCCGGCTCGATAAAATATATAGGCCACCACGCCTTTTGGGATGCGGTCTATAAGGAGAATGATGAGCTTAAAGGCATAACCGCCATAAACACTCCTTTGAGCGAGGAGGAGCTTGAAAAAGTTGAAAAGGGCGATCAATGGCGTCCTCAGTATGACTATATGATGTTTAAAAAATCGGTTGATATAAACTA
>JALEZT010000025.1 GCA_022772725.1 Eubacterium sp. | reverse complement strand
ATGACACCCGAGCAGTACGGCGATTTTCTTATTAAGGTGTTTAACCTTTATGTTAAGGATTATGTTCGCCATCAGTATATCAGCGTTCGTCAGTTTGATAACTGGGTTAGAATGTTTCTCGGTCAGCAAACGGAGCAATGCGGAATGATGGGTCATTGCTCGCATCAGTTTGTTTCGGAAAGCAACGGAAATATTTATCCCTGCGATTTCTACTGCACAGACGAATATCTGCTCGGCAATATAAACGAAACGGATTTTCAAACTATGGCAGACTCAAAAACGGCAAAGAATTTCATCTGCGAAAGCCTTGAAATTCCCGATAAATGCAAAGCCTGCAAGGTTTATCCTATGTGCAGAGCGGGCGGCTGTAAACGAACACAGCAAAGCGCAGACTATTGCGAGGCATACAAAAAATTCTTTACCTCCTGCCTGCCGCTTTTCAGAGTTTTCATAACCGAAAAGCCCCCGCAAAGCTAACAGAATATACAAAAAAGACGCATTTTTTCAAATGCGTCTTTTGTTTTTTAAAAAATATCAAGTTTATAATTATACCATTTGTATATCTCAATATTACATAAATGCACAATTAGGGACAGTCCCTTATTGTACATTGTTATTCATCTAAGCCGAGGAGAGTTTCCGCCTGAGAGCTTTCGAGTGTTTCTACATTGCGAAGATTTTTCTGAATAATTGAATTTCTGTGGTCTGCCTCATCAAGCGCCTTACCTGCCTCATCAACCTTTTTGCGTGCCTTGGCAAGCAAATCGCCGAATTTTTCATACTGCGTTTTTGCCGCCCCAAGCACACGCCAAACCTCATTTGCCTTTTTGTTGATAGCAATTGTTCTGAATCCCATTGCAAGCGAATTGAGAAGCGCTGTTATTGTGCTTGGCCCTGCAAGCATAATTCCGTCTGTTTGAAGCCTTTCCGTTATACCGCTTTGGCTCGAAGTTATCTCTGCATAAAGCCCCTCTGTTGCAAGATAAAGAATTGCAAACGGAGTTGTTTGCGGTGTTGAGATATACTGCTTAACGAGGCGCGCCTCCTCCTTAACCCTCTGTTCGAGAGCCTTTTTGGCTTTTTCAAGCTCTTCTGCATTACCCGCCTCTGCGGCGTTTGTTAAGCGCACATAATCCTCCATAGGGAACTTTGAATCTATCGGCAGATATGTTATTTCGTTATTATCCTGATTGGGAATACGAACGGCGAACTCAACCTGACCGTTATATGCAGGATTTGTTTTAACATTTTTATCATACATACCGGGAATTGTTTCATCAAGGATATTACCGAGCTGAACCTCTGCCCATGTTCCCCTTGCCTTAACATTAGTTAGCACTCTGTTGAGCCCCTTAACATTATCTGTTACTCCTGCGGAAAGCTCCTTCATTTCGCCGAGGCTCTTATAAACATTTGAAAGCTGCTCCGAAACAGTTCTGAAAGAAGCGTTAAGACGCTGATTAAGAGTTTCCGAAAGCTTTTCATCAACCGTTTTGCGCATTTCCTCAAGCTTCTTTTCGTTGCCCTCCTGCATTTGAGAAACTGCCTGCTGAACACGGGCAGTCTGCTTTTCCGTGTTATCGTTAAAGGCTTCGTTAAGCTTTATAAGCTGCTCATAATTCTTATCTGTCAGCTCCTGCATTTTCTGCGAAAGCATACCGAGCTGCTCGTTGGTTTGCCGCGAGGTGAGCTCTATCTTTTGGTCAAGAAGCGCAATATCGTTATTTTTTTCGGGCTTGTTTTTCAGCGAAATAATTATACTTGCGCCCGATAGCAAAATTGAAACGCCGAGCAAAATATATAATAAATAATCCATTTTTTCTCCTTTTCACATTTTATTCATACTGCCATTTTATCATATTTTTTAATAAAGAACAATGCTTTTTATAAAACAGTACAAAAAGGTGTACTGCCTTTTGCGATATGATAGCCTTATATTTACAATATTCTATTGAAAAATAAATAAATATATTATAAAATATAGAGTAATATATATATTTTTACGGAGACGCTATGCAGGAAAAAATATCGGTTATCGTTCCGGTTTATAAAGCCGAAAAATATTTAAACAGAGGCTCTGACTTAACAATAGCGGATTTTTGGGGAATAAAAAATGTTGACGGCGATATGTTCAATAAAAACGGAGTTTCGCTTGTTTTGATTAACTCCGAAAAGGGTAAAAGAGTATTTGATATAATCTCAAAAGAAACGGTTTTCAAGGAGGAAAGCCTTGAAGAAGCGTTGAAATATAACCCGAGCATAATTTCATCGTCTGAGCCGCACAAAGCAAGAAACAACTTTTTTGAGGATTTAAATAAAACAGACAATCCCGATTTTTCAAGGCTTTATGACAAATACTGCGTTTTCTTCGGCAAAAGCCTTTACAGAAAAGCTATAATAAAAGCAAAGCGCATAATAAAAAGAATTCTTAATAAATAACAGACATACCAAAAGAGGACAAAACAATGCAACAGGAATGGATGAAAAATTTAAGAGATATTGAGCCCTATGTTCCGGGCGAGCAGAGCAGGGAGAAAAATATCGTTAAAATTAACGCAAACGAAAATCCCTATCCCCCGTCTCCCGAGGCAATAAAGGCGATTAATGAATTCGACTGCAACCGTTTGCGCTTTTATCCCGACGCAAACGCGCTTGAATTCAAAAAGGCTCTTGCCGAGTTTTACGGAGTTTCGGTTGAAAATGTTTTTCTCGGCAACGGCTCCGATGATGTTCTTGCCCTTTCCTTTCAGGCGTTTTTCAACAGCGATAAGCCGATTGCATATCCCGACATAACATATAGCTTTTATCCCGTTTGGTGCAGGCTTTTTAATATTCCTTATAAAAACTATCCGCTTGACGATAATTTCAGAATTAATCCCGAGGACTATAAGGAGCAAAACGGCGGAGTTGTTATACCAAACCCCAACGCACCCACCTCTCTCGGCGAGGGCAGAGAATTTATTGAAAGGATTATGGAATATAACAAGGACAGCGTTGTTATAATTGATGAGGCTTATGTTGATTTCGGCGGCTATTCAAGCGTTGAGCTGACGAAAAAATACGAAAATCTGCTTATTACGGGAACATTTTCAAAAAGCAGAAGTCTTGCGGGAATGAGAATAGGCTACGCTATCGGAAGCAAGACGCTTATAAGTGTTCTTGAAGCGGTTAAGAATTCCTACAACAGCTATACGCTTAACAGCATTTCAATGGCGGCAGGAACCGCAGCAATTAAGGACAGAGCATATTTTGAGAGCACCGTTTCAAAGGTTATTGCAACGCGGCAGAGAGTTGCAGAGGAGCTTCGTGCTCTGGGCTTTACCGTTTTAAATTCGCAGACTAATTTCCTTTTTGCAACGCACAATGCAATAAATATCAAGGATTATTTTGAATGGCTTAAAGCACAAAAGGTTTTCATAAGATATTTCAATCTGCCGAGAATTAACAATTATGTTAGAATAACAATCGGCACAGATGATGAAATGAACGTTTTTCTTAACAAAACGAAAGAATATTTAAACAGATAAAAAAGCAGACAGTTTTTACGCTGTCTGCTTTTGTTTTTTTGAGGATTAATTAAAAACGAACTCGCCGTCTTTATAATCAACCGTGCATTTTCCGCCCTCTGAAATCTTCTTTTCAAGAATAAGCTCCGAAAGCGGATCTTCAATCTTTTGCTGAATTGCACGCCTAAGCGGTCTTGCGCCGTAAACCTTATCAAAGCCTGCCTCGGCAAGAGCGGAAATTGCATTATCGCTGAATTCAATATCAATATTCATATCTTTAAGACGCTTTGTTAAGCTTTTAAGCATTCGCCTTGCAATTTCCTCAATATCCTGCTTTTCAAGCTGATTGAAAACGATTATCTCATCAATTCTGTTAAGGAATTCGGGCTTAAAGGTTTTCTTCAAATCCTCCATAACAAGCTCTTCGATATTTTTAGCTGCTCCCTCTCCGCTTCCGAAGCCGAGTGCCTGCCTGTTATCAACAATCTTTGAAGCGCCAACATTTGAGGTCATTATGATGATTGAATTTTTAAACGAAACCTTTCTGCCCTTTGAGTCGGTTAAAACGCCGTCTTCAAGAATTTGAAGAAGCATATTGAAAACATCGGGATGCGCCTTTTCAATCTCATCAAAAAGGACTACCGAATACGGCTTTCTTCTTATCTTTTCGGTAAGCTGACCGCCCTCGTCAAAGCCGACATATCCGGGAGGCGAGCCGATAAGCTTTGAAACCGTGTGCTTTTCCATATACTCGCTCATATCAAGCTTGATGATTGCATCCTCCGAGCCGAACATTGCCTCTGCAAGCGACTTGCAAAGCTCTGTTTTACCGACACCCGTTGGGCCGAGGAAGATGAATGAGCCGAGAGGCCTTGACGGATTTTTAATTCCGACTCTGCCGCGCCTGATAGCCTTTGAAATTGCGCTGACTGCCTTATCCTGACCGACAATTCTTTCGTGCAGAATACTTTCCATATTAAGAAGCCTTTCGGATTCCTCTTTTGTAAGCTGGGTTACAGGGATACCGGACCACGCGGAAACAACATTTGCAATATCCTCGGTGGTTACCTCTTTGATTTCTCTTGATGAGCAGTTTTTCCACTTTTCCTTTTCGCCGTCAAGAAGCGTTTGAAGCTCCTTTTCCTTATCGCGAAGCTTTGCGGCGCTTTCAAAATTCTGCTCCTTAACAGCGGCTGACTTTTCTTCTTTAAGGCGTTTTATCTCCTGCTCCATACTCTTTAAGTTCGGAGGCACGGTGTAGGATTTAAGTCTAACACGCGAAGCCGCCTCATCAATAAGGTCTATTGCCTTATCGGGCAAAAATCTGTCTGCAATATATCTTGAACTCATTTTAACTGCGTTTTCGATTGCTTCATTAGAAATCTTAACCTTGTGATGAGCCTCATATTTATCACGCAGACCTTTAAGAATTTCAATTGCCTCTTCTTCGGTTGGCTCGCCAACCATTACGCTTTGGAAACGGCGTTCAAGAGCGGCGTCCTTTTCAATATTCTTTCTGTATTCATCAATTGTTGTTGCGCCGATAACCTGAATTTCGCCTCTTGCAAGGGCAGGTTTAAGGATATTAGCCGCATCAACCGCACCCTCTGCCGCGCCTGCACCTATAATAGTGTGAACCTCATCAATAAAGAGGATAATATTTTTTGCCTCCTTAACCTCATTCATAGCCTTTTTGATACGCTCTTCAAAGTCGCCTCTGTACTTCGTTCCGGCAACCATTGAGGTTAAATCAAGGGCAACTATTTTTTTGCCCGCAAGCATTTCGGGAACCTCATCTTTAACAATTTTAAGTGCAAGTCCCTCTGCAATAGCAGTTTTGCCGACGCCCGGCTCACCTATCAGGCAGGGGTTGTTTTTAGTTCTTCTTGAAAGAATTTGAATAACTCTTTCAATCTCCTTTTCTCTGCCGATAACGGGATCTATTTTGCCGTCGCGCGCCTTTTCCGTTAAATCTGTTCCGAATTCATCAAGAGTAGGCGTTGTGCTTTTTCCTTTTTTACCCGACTTTGAGCTCTTAAAATCTCCGTCTGACCTGCTGTATTTTTCAGCAAGCTCCTGAATGAAGCTTTCCTCATCAACCGAGCAGGCGTTAAGTATTTTAACCGCTCCCGAATCCGTTTCACGAAGAAGGGCAAGCAAAATGTGCTCTGTGCCTACAAAGGAATTTCTCATACCTCTTGCAATCTGGAATGCAATTTCAAGGATTCGCTTTGCGGTTGGAGTGAAATCATTCGGCGAAAGAGCCGTTGGGTTGCCTACTCCTGTGTTTTCCTTAATTATATCCTCAACTGCTTCGAGGGTAACTCCCTTATCGGCAAGCAAATCAACGCCGACGCTTGTTCCCTCCTTTAAAATACCTAAAAGTATATGCTCCGAGCCGATATAGGTGTGGCCGAAATTTTCCGCCGCCTTAATGGCAAGGTTCATAACATCATTTGCTTTTTGAGTGAAATTATTAAATCTATACATAAATATTCCTCCCAACTCCAAGAGGAATTATCCTCTCAGTTCAGTTTGTTTCTTATTATCTCTGCCCTTTGCTTCGGTGCAAGCTCCGGCTCGTCCTCACAGCCCGACGAGGAAATAACATTTCCGTCTGCAAGGGTGTGGATAAGCTCCGATACCGTGCTTAAATCAATATCGAAGAAGCCGAGCGCAACTCCGAGCCTGACATCCGAGGCAAGCGTTATAAATTCGGGAAAGGTTAAGCGCCTTGCCAT
Source organism: Eubacterium sp. (assembly GCA_022772725.1). Taxonomy (GTDB): domain Bacteria; phylum Bacillota; class Clostridia; order Oscillospirales; family Acutalibacteraceae; genus Eubacterium_R. Next base: position 5,832 of record JALEZT010000025.1, on the reverse strand, counting down.
TTTAAGTGTGCCCAAGCTTCTGTATAATTTATCCTCCCGAATTTCACTTCTTTTCATAGTTGAACGAAGATTTCTTTCCTGCATAACTATCTGCGAAGCAATTGATTTGATATTTTCAATTGCGGATTTTTCCGTTATGCCGAGTGAAACATGATTTGTTAGCATATAAAATGCTCCGTTATCGCTGTAAAGCGGACGAAGAGTTAAGCCAAGCTTGCCAACAAGAGATGCAAGCCTGCCTATTGAATTATTTTCCTTTATTGCAGGAAGGTGCAGACCCAGCGAAATTTTAAGCCCGGTTCCGAGATTTATGGGGCTTGCCGTTAAGAAACCGAGCCTTTCATCAAATGCAATCGGAAGCGAGGAAAGAAAAACATTATCTGTTTTATCCGCCTTTTGATATGCCTTTTCAATATCAAAGCCGCTTGCAAAGGCGTTTATCCTTATGTGGTCCTCCTCGCAGAGCATAACCGAAACGCTTTCATCATAGGAAACAAGAAATGCTCCCTGCTCTCTTGCAAATTCGGGGCTTATCAACTGCCTTTCGGCATAAGCCGCCGCCTGCGCGTGCGATTTTGACGATAAATCAACAAGGTCAAAATCCCCCGCAAGCTCTGAATTTTTAACGCAGGCATAAAGCTTTTTAACCGTGTTTCGCTTTATGTCATTGCTCATTTTTGTTTTAAAGGGTGTGTCGCTCAAATTTCTTGCAAGCCTAACCTTTGAAAACATTACAACATCGTTATCTGCTCCGATTTCGCTGTACCACCTGCTCATAATTAACCCTCCTCGGACAAGCCTTTAATTTTATCTCTTAAAACTGCGGCGTCTTCAAATCTTTGCTCCTTAACCGCCTGCTTGAGCTCCTCTTTAAGCCTTGTGAGCTCATCCTTTTCCTGCGGCTTTTCTTCCTTTTCGGGAACCTCGGAATATGAAATATGCTTACCTATATGGCTTGTGTTTCCGTGAAGCTTAACGATTGACGGTTCAAGCTTATCGGAAAACTTTGAATAGCAATTTGAGCAGCCAACTCTTCCGCTGTTTATAATATCGTTAAAGGTTGAACCGCAGTTTTCGCATCTGTCAACACCCGAAAGAATGTTCATAGACGGAATACCTGCTCCTAACAGGTTGCCGAGAAAGCTATCTGCAAAAAGGTTTTCGGGAATAAAGCTATCCATCAAGCCCATTTCCCTTGCGCAATCACTGCAAAGGTGCATCTCGGTTACTTCGCCGTTTATATTCTGCTTAAAATATGTTGTTGCTTCCTTTTGATTACAATGCTGACATTTCATAATAAAATCATCCTTTCATAAAATTAAGTAATTGGTATTTAATCAATATATGCAATCAGCATTTGCTTTAACTGCTTTGCCCTGACTGCATTTTTTACTTCGGCAGGCATGCCCTTAAAATTACTGTCTGCCGAGGCGGCTAACATAAGCTTTGCGCTTTTGTCATCAACAAGCCCGTGATAATTAAGATTATAAATCTGCGTTTTGGCGTTTCGCTCGTCTATCTCCTCGCCGATACTATTTATCAGCGAAACAATTGCGTTTTCCTTTGAAGGTGCCCTTGTGATATAGATACAGCCGCCGCCGCCCCTCCTGCTTTCGATACGGTAGCCCTGCTCGGGAGTGAAGCGGGAGGTTATAACATAATTTATCTGGCTTGGAACACAGCCGATTTGCGATGCTAAATCGTTTCTTTGAATTTGAATGGTTGATTGGCCGTCATCAAACATATCAAGAATCATATCGGCTATAATATCAGTCATTTTCATTTTTGATAATCACTCCTTATTTTCATTAGGTCCTTTGTTTTGTCAAAGCGTTTTATTGCTTTTGACTTTGACTTTCCTTGACCTTCTGTGTTAATATTAGCACAAAGGTCAAACAAAGTCAAGAACTTTTTTGACTTTTCCTGACTTTTAATAAATTGTTCAAAAATTAATAAAAAAAGCAATGCACCCGATTACTCAGATGCACCGCCGAATTGATTATTCAGTTAATCAGCAACCGCAACCGCAGTCGTTGTTGCCGCAACCGCAATTACCGAAGCCACCGCAGAGGAGAAGGATTATAATAAGGATTACAATCCAAGAAGAACCACCGCAGCCGCAACCGTTGTTACAACCGCAACCCATAGCTGAACCTCCCTTCACTTTTCTAAATCATACTATGAAAAGCAAAGAAAAGTGTTACATTAAAAGTCTGCTAAATAACAATACCGCCGCTGATGCTTAAATTCTGCCCTGTTATATAGCCGTTTTGAGCAAAAAACAAAACTGCCCCAGCAACCTCCTCGGGAGTGCCCAATCTTTCAAGCGGCACCTCGCCGACAAGCTCCTCCTTTGAAAACGCACAGTTCATTCGTGTGTCAATTATACCGGGGGAAACGCAATTAACCGTTATGCCGCTTGGCGCAAGCTCCTTTGCAAGAGCCTTTGTGAGCCCAATAACGCCCGCCTTGCTCATTGAATAAAGCGTTTCGCAGGAGGCACCGACCTCTCCCCACATTGAAGAAATATTAATTATGCTTCCCGAATGATTTTTAAGCATAAGCGAAGCGGCATTTTTAGAGCAGAAATAAACCGCTCTTGAATTAACGCTCATCAAATTCTCATAATCCTCTTTTGAGGTGTCGTTTATCATTTTTATAAGGCTTACACCCGCATTGTTAACAAGAACATCAAGGCTTTTGAAATTATCAAAAAGCGCATTAATTTCATCAACATTTTTTAAATTGCATTTAATTGCATTAACTCCGCTGAAATCGGGTGCGGTTTCATTATATGTTATATAAACCTCATAGCCGTTTTCGGCAAAAAGCTGTGCGCACGCCTTTCCTATTCCCGTTGCACCGCCCGTTATTAAAACCTTTTTCATAATCAAGTTCCTTTATATATAATATGTTTTATATTATCACAAAAGATTGAACTTTTCAATTAGATATGCTATTATATATTGTATTATATAAGAGAGGCGAAGCATTATGGACAGAGAGTTTTACACTATTTCGGTTTATGTTGATAAAGACGAAAATTTAATCGGTATCCCCTGCGGAGAAAGTGAAAAATACGGCATTGCGGATATAGACACCGTGCTTGTTTTAAAGGCGCCGTACACGAAAAAGCAGGTTGAGGATTTTATTGAAAAGGTTTTTGACGAATGCTATAAGAAAAAGCACAATGATGATAGCCCTGTTTCAACAATTGAACGCTACACAAAGAAAAAGGGCTTTGTTAACGCAACGGCGGAATTAACGCTGATTTCGCTTGTTAAAACAAAGGAAACATATTCAATTATGCCGACCTTTAACGATTTTGAAAAGGGACCGCTTTGCATTGATGATGATGAAAGGCTTCTTGCAAACCCTTATAATGAGGGCGAATTATTCGAACAAATCCACGATATTATAATGGTGTATATGAAAGCAAATGCCTTTTATAAGGAAATGGCGGAGGCAGAAAGAAGAAAAGACAATCAATAAAACGGGTCGGCGTGGAAACCGACCCCTACGAAAATACATTTAAATCGTTATAAAACCTAAATGCAACACCGTAGGGGAGAACTGTGTTCTCCCGTTTAATCGGGACGGGCAACCCGTCCCCTACAAAATATTATTGAGGTTTAATTGTTCCTCGTAGGGCAGGGGTTATTCCCCTGTTAGGGGAAATGTCTGCGAAGCAGACAAAAGGGTCTGCCGAATCGCAGATTTACTCCTGCCGAATAAGCGGAGTGTCGAGGTCGCCACTCCCTACAAAATAGCATTAAGGTTTAATATAACCCGTAGGGAACGCCGTCCTCGGCGTTCCGCAAAAAAAACGGGTCGGCGTGGAAACCGACCCCTACAATCACAAAGAGAACGCGGGAGAGCGATTGCTCTCCCGCGTTATTTTATTACGCCTCTGCATTTTCTGACCAAGAGCCGTAAACATAGCCTGTGTCCCAATTGCGCCAAGCACGAACTCGAACATAATATGTTTGATTTGAATTAATGCCTGTTATTGTGTAATTGTTTACGCTATGACCTGTGATATATTTACTGCTTACACCTGTTTTAAAGGTTGGGTCTGTTGACCACATTACAACATATCCGTGTGAGCCGACAAGCTCCCAGCCTACCTTGATTTGACTGCCGCTCTTTTGAACGGTTGGTGCTTTCATTGTTTCGCAAGCCGCGCAGGTGTGGAGCCTTTCGCTCGGAACTCCTTCTCTTCCGTCCTCTACTGCCGCTACTCTGAAAATATATTCATATCCCGGTGTTGTTTGGCTGATATATTTATTCGTTGTTACATTGCCCAACAGTGTCCAGCTGTCATTTGCCTTGTTATAGCCATAAACATTATAGCTATCCGCTGCTGCCTGTGCATTCCAGGATATTGTTAGATTTACTCCGTTTGCTCCTCTTGCAGAGGTCTTTAAGCCTGTTACCTTTGCTATCGTTTGGCCTGCCTTTACTCCCTCTGACCATGAGCCGTATACATATCCCGTTTCCCAGTTTCTCCAAGCGCGTACTCGAACATAATACTGATTAGCACCCGACGGAGCGCTGATTGTATAGTTACTCTTACTATGGCCTGTGATATACTTACTGCTTACGCCTGTTTTGAACGAAGCGTCCTTTGACCACATTACCACATAGCCGTGTGAGCCGACCAAATTCCAATCAACCTGTATTGTTTTATCATTAGAGGCAATAACGCTCGGTGCGTCCATTGTTTCGCAAGCGGCGCAGGTGTGGAGCGCATCGCTCGGTGTGCCCTCAACATCTCCGTTTACTGCGGCTACTCTGAAATAATACTCATAGCCGGGTGTTGTTGGGCTGATATACTTATTTGTTGTAACAGTATCTAAAAGAGTCCAGCTGTCTGCCGGCTTATTATATCCGTAAACATTATATCCCGTTGCGCCATCTACTGCGTTCCACGAGATTGTTAAATTTACTCCGTTTGCTCCTCTTGCCGAGGTTTTTAAGCCGGTTACCTTGGCGGGTGGAGTTGGTTTATTAACAATTATAGCTGTACCTTTTTCAAGAATTTTATTACAACCGTTGCAAACCGTGTCGCCTGTATAACCGTCAACATAGTTTTCATAATCGGGGGCAACTGCGTTTTCAATGTGTGTTTTTCCAATGTGATTTGTTAAATCCTTATCGCCCTTAAAGGTGTGTGCCGAGCTTTTTTCTATCATTGCGCATTTTGAGCAGGTGTAATAATATTCAGCCTCAGCCGCGCAGGTTCCTGCCTTTGCAAGCGTTTCTTCGGATTTTATTTCAGCCGTGAAGCTATGAGAGCATAATGCCTTTTCGGAAACAGGAATATAAATAGTAACATCATTCCAACTCTCATTATAACCTCTCATAATGGCACCGTCGCATTTTACACCGTTAACCCAAATTTCAATATCGTTTAAATTTTCGGTATCGAAATAATATCCCGTGTCTGCATAAGCGTTTGTATTAATGTAATAAGCATATTCGGGGTTGATATAGTCATTAGGAGTATAACCGGCTGGACTATTAATATTTGTAGTATGATAATATTGATTTCCGTCATAAATCATTAAATGATAATTAGATGTAGATATATTTTTTAAAACTGTACCTGTTCCCACAGCCATTGTTTTAACATATTCCGTATTCCATTCCTCATGTGTAAGCTCAGAGCTTATGGGAGCTCTTTCCGTATCGTATGTAATCTCAATTTTTGTTATTTGAATTTGGTCTAAAATGCTAACCGTTGCTTCGGCATATTTAGTATCGTCGGCAACAGATGTTGCTCTAACGGTTAATGAGGTTGCCGTTTCGTTTGCACCTATTTGAAGTGTG
>JALEZT010000023.1 GCA_022772725.1 Eubacterium sp. | reverse complement strand
ATAACATTGAAATAGAGATGGGCGCAAGCCGCTCTTTTCGCATTTTTGCTTGTGCCTACCGAGGAGATAATTGCAGTTACGCAGGTTCCTATATTTTGACCGAGAATAATCGGAAACGCCGTTGCATAGGAAACGCTTCCCGAAATTGCAAGCGCTTGAAGAATACCGACAGATGCGCTTGACGACTGAATAACCGCCGTTAAAACCGTTCCCGCAAGGATGCCCAAAACAGGATTGCTGAATTTAAGAAGTATTGAGGTAAACTGCTCGTTATCCGCAAGGCCGGACATTGCCGAGCTCATATAGTTCATACCCAGCATAAGAACGCCGAAGCCCGTTAGAATTCCGCCGATATTCTTTTTCTTATCGGATTTTGAAAACATAAGCAGGAAAACGCCGATAACAGCAAGCACGGGAGCAAAGGAGGAGGGCTTTAACAGATTGATAAACAGACTGTCGCCGCTCAAGCCCGTGAGCGAAAGCACCCAAGCCGTTACTGTTGTGCCCACATTTGCGCCCATAATAACGCCGATGGCGCGCGAAAGCTCCATTATTCCCGAATTAACGAAGCCGACAACCATAACCGTTACGGCTGATGACGATTGAATAACGGCAGTTACAACACATCCGAGCAAAACGCCCTTATATGTTTTATCCGTCATTTTTTCAAGGATTCTTTCAAGCTTACCGCCCGAAAGCTTTTCAAGCTGCTCGCCCATATAGTGCATACCGTAAAGAAACATTGCAAGTCCGCCGAGCATGGAAAACAAATCAAAAATACTCATATTCTTTAAACCTCTCAAAATATCTCCTTTATATTATTTGTTTTTAATCAAATAACAATTTGTTTTATGTCAAATCTGTGTCAAATAAGATAAAATTGACAAATACGAACGGTAATTGCTATAATATACAATAATATAGGTAATATTTAATCTAATCAAGGTGATATTTTATGACTTTTGCTTCAATTATTATTTCCAACGAGGACGTAATAAAAATAAACGAAAATGCAGACCTGCAAGACTGCAAAATTTTTTGCACACAAAAATGTGCAAACGAACGCTTTTCATTTGAAGCGGCAGAAAGCCTTGCTGAAAAATATAAGGCAAACGGTGCTTCGGCCTTTGATAGCGAATACACGATTATAATAAATGCCGAGAAAATTTTAGAGAATTCTGTTGCCTTTGACGGCTCACACATTTTTGCAAGAAGCGCAGAAGAATTTGAAAAAGACCTGATTTCTCAATTAATCAGGCTAAAAAAAGTGCTTCAAGGCTTTGGGATTTTCTCGTTAACGGAAAAGGATTTTACCTCCTTTGCGCTTTCGCAATTGCTTAAAAATCTTTATGCAGTTGATGATAAGAACGAATTTATTGAATACGCAAACGAGCTTACCGAAAGCGGATTTTACAGGCTCGGAATTTTAGGACACACCGAGGGATATTTTCCCTGCAAGGCTGATTTCAAGCGATTAATAAGCGTTTTAAAAACCCCTGCCGAAAAGCTTTTTGATATTATTCAAAACGAAAAGGCGCAGGAGAAAAAGGCTTTGCCATATATTGACGCAGACGCTCTGCCCTGCCTAATATCCGAGGAGACTTCAAGTGAGCCGAAGATTTCCGTAATTATTCCCGCATATAATGTTGAGGAATATATAGGCGAATGTCTTGACAGCGCACTGAACAGCACCTTAAAGGATTTGGAAATAATTTGCATTGACGACGGCTCAACAGATTCAACGCCCGAAATTCTTAAAGAATATGCCGAAAAGGACGGGCGCATAATTGTTTTAACGAAGCAAAACGGCGGTGCCGCAAGCAGCAGAAACCTTGCGCTTCCCCGTGCACGCGGAAAATATATTCATTTTCTTGACAGCGACGATAAAATTCATCCGAGGGCGTATGAATATCTATACAGCGAAGCTCAAAATAATAACCTTGACATACTTTATTTTGACTACACGGCTTTTTATCACAATGATGAAATAAAGAAGAATTATAAATTTGTAAAGCCCACCGCCGTTAAGCAGGGCGTTTATGATGAGGTTATGACGGGCAGAGATATGTATATATCCGCAGTTAACAACAAAACCTTTTGCTCGTCAACCTGCTTTCAGCTTGTCAGAAGGGATTTTCTTACTGAAAACAATATTTCCTTTGTTGAGGGAATTGTTTATGAGGATAATATTTTCAATATTCAAACGCTTCTTTCGGCAAAGAGAGCGGCATACAGAAATATTATTCTTTATTTACGCAGAATAAGAGAGGGCTCCGTTGTTACCTCAACGGTTACGAAGCACAGGATTTATTCTCTTTTCACCGTTTTAAACAAATTTGAGGAGTTTGCAACGGCTCACGGCTTCAACGAGGATAAGGAGCTTTACTCTGCTTATGTTTTGCATTGCGGACGCATTGCAGGGCAGGCGTATGACGCGGTAAAGGGGCTCTCCTCCGCCGAAATGAGAGAATGTGCTTTAAGCATAAACGACAAGGCGGTATACAGTGCATACAAGCTTTTTGAAAGCATTGTTACAACAAGAAGAAGCCTTGAAAAAGCGCAGTCGATTGCAGACGGATATGTTATTGAAAACGCAAGGCTGAAATGCCAAAGTAAAGAGCTCCAAAAAAGCAATGAATCACTTAAAAAGGAGCTTCAAGGCAAAAAAGAAGCTCAAAAGCCGAAGAGAAAGGGCTTTAAAAATCCGTTTTCTGCTAAATAAGCGATATAATCCTAAGGAAAAGTTTGACATATAGTTGATACTGTGATATAATTTCCGCAGGTTTTGGTTTCATGCGGAAACAAATATTATGAAGGAGGCGAACAGAATGAAGTATTACGGTTATTACCCTATGAGCAAAGCAAGACATACCGTTAATTATAAAGAAGCCGTATTTATGCCGGTTAATTTTGTCCGCCTTTCTCAAAAATGATGAAATTCGGATTTTACTACCCGTCGGCATTATGCGTGCCGACGGTATTTTTTTACTTTCAGGAGGTGAATTATGGGCTGGATACCTGCAAAGCGGGACGAAAGGGTTCCCGTTTTTAAAAATATAATGTACGCCGTTAAAATTCTTTTTAAGGCAGATAAAGCCTTTTTGCTTTGGCTTATTATCTCTCAATGCGCATATATTGTTTTTAATCTTTTCATCCAAAGCGTTTTATTTTTAAAGGCTCTGCTTTCCGTTATTGAGGGCGGCTACGGCTTTGAGCATTATGTGAAAATCCTTTTGGCTTTTTTCGGCATAGGACTTTTAAACGAAATCATCTCCGTTACAAGTGATTATGCAGGTCTTGTTGCACAGAAAAAAATATTTAAAAATTTAAACAATCTTATTTTTGAAAAGGCGGGAAATGTTGATATAAGCTGCTATGAGGACCCTGAATTTTACGATAAATATCAGCGTGCCTCGGAAATTTTAACGGGCGGATATTTCATTGCCTTCGGATACAGCTTCGGAAATTTTATAGGCAACATAATTGCGCTTATTTCTGTTATAAGCATAGTTTTTTCAATTGATAAGGCATATCTTATTTTCCTGCTTCCGTGCGCATTTGTTTTTGCGGTTGAAATTGCAAAAAGCCGCGTTGTTTATAACAGGGATTACAGTATGACCTCAAACAACAGAACAAAGGCTTACGCGCAGAGAACTCTTTTTCTTAAAGATTATTCAAAGGATATGAGAACCTCAAACATATTCTCCGTAATAATAAACAGATTTGACAATGCCGTTAAATCCAATGTTGAAATTTTAAGAAAATACGGAGTTAAGCTTTTCATATTCAGTATGGTTAGCTCAACGCTTGGCGAATTTATTCCGATTATCGGCACATACGCTTTTGCCGGATATCAGTTTACCGTTACCAAGGTGCTTGCCGTTTCGGGCTTTTCCGTTGTTCTTTCCTCGATAAATTCCGTCAGCGAGGCGAGCAACAATATTGCAAACAACCTCTCGGAGCTTTCGGCGTCGGCACTTTATTTTCAAAATCTGCGTGATTTCTTTGAATATGAAAATAAAATCATATCGGGGGCACTCGAATGTGATGAATTTGAAAGCCTTGAATTTAAAAATGTTTATTTCAAATATCCCTCTGCGGAGAAATACTCAATAGAAAATCTTAATTTAAAAATACGCAAGGGGCAAACAACTGCCGTTGTCGGCGTTAACGGTGCAGGAAAAACAACGCTTGTTAAGCTCATTCTGCGCTTTTATGATGTTAAGGACGGCGAAATTCTTTATAACGGAATAAACATTAAGGAATACAACACGGAAAGTTTGCGTTCAAGATTTGCAACGGTTTTTCAGGATTACAAAAACTTTGCACTTTCCGTTAACGAAAATGTTATGTGCAGGGAATGCACCGAGGAGGACAAGGCTGCGGTGCGCGAGGCTCTTCGCAAAAGCGGTGCGCTTGAAAAAACAGACGCTTTGCCCGACGGCGCAGACACCGTTTTAACAAAGGAATTTGATGAAAACGGCGCAGGACTTTCGGGAGGAGAAAGCCAGAAAACAGCCGTTGCAAGAATGTTTGCAAGAGATTTTGACATTGCAATCCTTGACGAGCCCTCCTCTGCGCTTGACCCGATTGCAGAATATAAAATGTATGAAAATCTGATTTCGGCAACAGAAATCAAAACCGTTATTTATATCTCGCACCGTCTTTCAAGCGCGGTTTTATCGGATAACATTTTCGTTTTGAAAAACGGAACGGTTATTGAAAGCGGAAGCCACAACGAGCTTATGAAAAACGGCGGAGAATACGCCGAAATGTTTGCCGTTCAGGCAGAAAGCTATAAGAAAGAGGAGGGATATAATGAAGGATAAAAAGAGCGAACGCTCAATGCTTTCAAATATTTTTTATTTTCTTAAAATTCTTTTCAAAATATCGCCTCTTCTCGTTATCGGCGAATGTCTTTGGGGAATTATGCTTAAACTGCCCACAAGGCTTGTTTCGGTTATAGGCACAAAATATGTTATAGACGCAGTTTCGCAGGGCAAGGGAAGCAAGGAAATTTTCACTGCCGTTTTTGTTATTGCGCTTGTTCTTATCATCAGCAGAACTGCCTGCTGGCTTTTCAGGGAATTTTTCTGGAACACCGCAAAGGAAAAGGCAAACGCAGGGCTCAGCAAAATGTTTTACGAAAAGGCAAAATCACTTGATCTTGAAGCCTACGACAATCCGCATTTTTACACAAATTTCATTCTTGCGATTGAAACCTCTGCGGGAAATATGAACAATATGCTGAATATGGTGCGCAACTATATCGGCGAGGTTATTTCTCTTATAACAATCTGCTCGCTGATTTTTGCAATGGACCCGATTTGCCTGCTGATTATTGCGGCAACGGTTATTATTTTCACACCGCTGAGCAGAAAAATAAGCGATTTGCAAATTGAAAGGCGCGTTGAAAACAACAGGCTTCATCGCCGTGCAGACTACTTTGCAAGGGTTTTCTATCTTCAGGATTACGCAAAGGAAGTTAGAATGAACGGCATTAAGCCTCTGCTTATAAAGCGTTATAACGAGGCGGCTGACGCCGTTACGGAAAATCAGCGCAAATATGTGGGCAAAATAGACACCATATTTTTCTTTCAGGAAAGCGGTGTGCAGATTTTAGGCTTTATGCTTATTCTGCCGCTTTATCTCGGCTACTGCGTTTTGAAAACAAAAACGCTCGGTGCAGGAGATTTTGTTGCAACCTTTAACGGTGCATATTCGATTGCTTCCTCGTTTTCGTTTTTAACAGTTTGGGTTGCAAGAAATTTCTCTGAGCAGGCTAAAATGATAAATAAATTCCGTGAATTTCTCGGCAGAGAAAACAACATTATATCGGGAGAGCACACGGCTGAATGCGAAAAGCCCGAGGAAATTGAGCTTAAAAATGTTTGCTTCACATATCCGAACAACAGCGAGCCGACCTTAAACAACATAAGCCTAACGATTAAGCCGTATGAAAAAATTGCACTTGTTGGCTACAACGGCGCAGGAAAAACGACGCTTACCAACCTGCTTTTGAGGCTTTACGACACCACCGACGGCGAAATTTTGATAGGCGGAAGAAGCATAAAGGAGGAAACGCTTGAAAGCCACCGAGACAGGTTTTCCGCAGTTTTTCAGGATTTTCAGCTTTTCGCCGCAACGCTTGGCGAAAATGTTGCGCTCGACATTAACCCCGACAAAGAAAGAGTTGAAGAGGCACTCAAAAACGGAGGCTTTTCAAAGAAGCTAAAAAACGGCACAGACACAGAGCTTTTACGCGAATTTGACGATAACGGAGTTATGCTTTCGGGCGGAGAAGCGCAAAAGGTTGCCGTTTCAAGAGCGTTTTACAAAAACTGCCCCTATGTTATTATGGATGAGCCGTCTGCAAATCTTGATCCGATTGCAGAATATAACCTAAACAAAGCGATGATGGAGGCGGCGAAAAACAAAACGGTTATATTTATTTCACACCGCCTTTCAACAACTCGACACGCAGACAGAATTTATGTTATGGAAAACGGCTCAATAGCCGAATCGGGCACACACGAGGAGCTTATGGCGAAAAACGGCAAATACGCATATATGTTTAACCTTCAAGCCGAAAAATACAGAGCATAAACAAAAAAAGAACACACTGAAAAGTGTGTTCTTCTTTTTGGTGGGAACAACAGGGCTCTCTATTTGTTATCGAAAGGTCCACCGGACCTTTCTCCCGAATTTTTTCAGCCTTTGACTTCAAAATTCGGAACCACATTTCGAGCCCTTAATCATATAAAAAAATAAAGGCACACAAAAGTGTACCTTTATTTTTTGGTGGGAACAACAGGGCTCGAACCTGTGACCCTCTGCTTGTAAGGCAGATGCTCTCCCAGCTGAGCTATGCTCCCAAGTGCTATTTATTTTACCATAAAAACGGCAAAAGTCAATAGCCTTTTTAAAATATTTTTTGAATGTTACCCAAGTGCAACATCAAGGCTCATCATAACGGTAAAGCCGAGCGCGAAAAAAACGGAGTTAATATATGACGGATTACCTCTTTCTCCCTCGGGAACAAGCTCTCTTATAACAACATAAATCATTGCACCCGCCGCAAAGCTTAAAGCGTACGGCAAAACGGCTGTGAAAAGCCCTGCAAATATTATTGTTATAACAGACGCTATCGGCTCAACCACGCCCGACAAAACTCCGCATATAAACGATTTAAGCTTCGTTTTTCCGTTTGCGTGTATCGGCATTGAAACGATTGCGCCCTCGGGAAAATTCTGAATAGCGATGCCGAGCGCAAGGGCAAATGCCCCCGCAGTTGACACCTGCGATTTATCGGCAAGGCACGCCGCATAGGCAACACCTATTGCCATACCCTCGGGTATGTTGTGAAGCGTAACGGCAAAAACAAGCCTTGATGTCTGCGAGGAGCGCAGGGCGGAGGAATTTTCCGAATAGATTAGCGGAGTCAGCTTATCTATGATTATCAGAAATAAAACTCCCGCCCAAAAGCCAACAACCGCAGGAATAAACGAAAGGCTTTTAAGATAAGCGCTTTTCTCAATTGCAGGAAGCAAAAGGCTCCAAACACTTGCCGCCGTCATAACTCCTGCGGCAAAGCCGGTAAGCGCGCGGTGAACGCTTCTTTTGAACTCGTTTTTCATTATGAAAACCGCCGCGCTTCCGATAGATGTTCCCAAAAAAGGAATAAGTATTCCTTTTATAACCTCTGAATACAAAATTATCACCTTATTAAATCAGTTTATTATATCCTATTCATTTAAACTGTTTAGTGATAATTTACAGATTTGAATTTTTGAACCAAAGTAAAAATATAATTTATATACATATATTTTTAAAAATATATTTACTTTTTTAGTTAAATGTATTAAAATGTAAAAGATGGGCAACGGAGCGAAAAAGGAAGTTCCTATGCCCATTTTATTTTAGAGCCTAATGAGGAGGACTATTATGGAAAATTTAGGTTATTATAACGGCAAATACGGACTTATCGAGGAAATGCAGATTCCTATGCTTGACAGAGTGTGCTGGTTCGGCGACGGTATTTACGACGCAACATACGCTCACAATCACAAAATTTTCGATATGGACGCTCATTTAAACAGATTTTATAACAGTGCAAGGCTTCTTGATATGAATATGCCTATTGAAAGGTCAGAACTTGAAAAGCTTTTAAACGACCTTGTTCAAAAGGTTGACAGCGGCGACCAGTTTGTTTATATGCAGGTTACAAGAGGCTCGGGACTTAGAGGACACATTTACGCAGAGGACATTAAAGCAAATCTTTGGATAACGCTTACCCCCTGCCCTGTTGCAGACACATACAAGCCGATTGATGTTATAACCTTTGAAGATAAAAGATTTTATTACTGCAATGTTAAAACTCTTAATCTTATTCCCTCCTGCCTTGCGGCAACGGCGGCAGACAGAGCAGGCTGCCAGGAGGCTATTTTCCACAGAGGCGATATTGTTACGGAATGTGCTCATTCCAACTGCTCGATTTTTAAAGACGGCTGTGTTATAACTCATCAGCTTGACGACAGAATTCTTCCCGGAACGGCAAGACTTCGCCTGCTTGCATTTGCAGAAAAGCTTGGCTACAAGGTTGAGGAAAGAGATTACACTCTTGATGAGCTTATGAACGCCGACGAGGTTGTTGTTCACTCAACAGGCTCCTTCTGCATACCCGTTAAAACTGTTGACGGAAAGCCCGTTGGCGGAAAAGCACCCGAAATGCTTAAAACAATTCAAGACGCACTTGTTGCCGACTTTGAGGCGCAGTGCAAGGCAGACTGATTAAAAATCGGAAAGGCAAAGCTAAGGTATGACAAGAGAAGAATTAACCGAATATAATGTTGGCTGTAATCTTGACACTCTTATGAATTTAGACCCTCGCGGCTACGGAGTTTGCAGAATACTTTACGAGGGCGCAAGAGAATTTACGGGCGAGCCTCTTTCAACTCATGCGGCAAAGGGACTTATTAAAAATATTAGAGAGGGAGAAACCGTTTTTATTCTTACGGGATTTGTTCTTCTTCCGTGGAATGAAGCAGAAACAGACGGAATTATTTCCTCAATGCTTCTTGCCGGGTTTATTATGAAGGCGTTTGGTGCAAAGCCCGTTATGATTGTTCCCGAGCAAAGTATAAAAGCCATCAAGGCAATGAGCAATGTTTTATCCTTTAAAACAACAACTGATATAGACAACATTGACGAAAACACCGTTTGTATGATTGAATTTACAAAGGACGCAGGCAAGGCAGACGCACAGGCAGACGAGATTTTATCTCACACAACGCCCTGCGCAATTATTTCAAACGAAGCGCCGGGACGAAACAAAAACGGATATTACCACAATGCAGTTGGAGTTAACACCTCTGACTGCGAGGCAAAATATGATGTTTTATTCAAAAAATGCCAAAAGCTCGGAATTTACAACCTTTCCATCGGCGACCTCGGCAACGAAATCGGTATGGCGGCAATTGAGGACCACATAAGAAGATTTGTTCCCTACGCTGAGGAGGGCGGCTGCAAGGCAGGCACGGGCTTCGGTATTCTTGCAGACACGGCGGCGGACAACATTATAACCGCAACCGTTTCCGACTGGGGCTGTGATGCGCTTATGGCGGCAACGGCGTTTCTTCTCGGAAAGCCCGAGCTTTTCCATTCGATTGACGAGCAGGCCTCGGCAATGGACGCGGCGGCAGGCGCAGGAATGCTTGATATGTACGGAGAGCCAAGGCCGTATATTGACGGCTTCGGCAAAAACATCAATCTTCCGCTTGTTGCAATGATGAAGGCACTTATTGAATATCCGCCGACGGTTGAGGACAAAACAACCGCTTGGTTTGAAAACACTTTGAAAAAAGGATTTTTTACAAAATGAAACACTCATTTCTGCAAAACGGAGACACGGCAATAACCGTTTGCTTTGAAAATGAAATAAGCAAAGAGGTTAACGGCTTCGTTACCTCTTTTACTTGTGCCGTTGAGCAAAAGGGCATTAAGGGAGTTATTGAGCTTATTCCTGCTTTTAATTCCGTTACGGTGCTTTATGATTCAACTGTTACTTCCGCCGGCACACTTAAAATTAAGCTTGAAAGAATTATAAAGAAATTAGGCAATTCACAGCAGTCAAGCGCAGTTCTTTATAAAATTCCCGTTTGCTATGAGGAGGAATTTTCGCCCGATATGAAAAATGTTGAGGCGCACACGGGGCTTTCAAGAGAAGAGATAATTAAAATTCATTCTTCAACGGATTATCTTATTTATATGCTCGGCTTTCTTCCCGGCTTTGCATATCTCGGCGAGATGGACAAAAGGCTTGCAACGCCGAGGCTTGACTCTCCGAGGGTTGAGATAAGCAGAGGTGCGGTTGGAATAGGCGGAGAACAGACGGGAATCTACCCCGTTGCCTCCCCCGGCGGCTGGCAGTTAATCGGCAGAACTCCCGTTCTTGTTTACGACAGGGAAAGAGAAAACCCGATTTTATATAAATCGGGAGATTACATAAGATTTGTTCCGATTTCAAGGAATGAATATTTTGAGATTGAAAAGGCTGTTCAAGGCGGCACCTACACCGTTCAAACCGAGGAGGTGCGCAGATGAGCATTAAAATCATTCAGCCGGGTATGCTTTCAACCGTTCAGGATTTGGGCAGATTCGGAGTTATGAAAAGCGGCTTTACGCAAAGCGGAGCAATGGACTCGCGAGCCGTTAAAAAGGCAAACAGGCTTGTTGGCAACGCGCTTAACTGCGCCGTTATTGAAATGACAATGACGGGAATAACGGCAGAGCTCACAGAGGACTGCATTATTGCGCTTTCGGGTGGAGATTTCGGTGCTTCGCTCAACTCAAAGCCGATAAGAACAAACAAGGCATACAAGGCGCAGGCAGGAAGCATTCTTACTATGGGCTATGCAAAAACGGGGCTTCGCGCTTATCTTGCCGTCAGCGGCGGAATAGATGTTGAGCCCGTTATGGGAAGCCGTTCAACTAATCTTAAATCAGGTATCGGCGGCTTTTGCGGACGAAAGCTGATGAGCGGAGATATTCTTGAAACGGGATGCGATAATTTTGATTTGCCGTTTGACGAAATAGACAAATGGGAGCTTCCCGAAGAGGAATATGAAAACAAAATAACGGTTCGTGCAGTTGCAGGCCCACAGGATTTTATGTTTACCGACAAGGATATAAAAACCTTCTTTTCCGCGGAATATGAGGTTACTCCTCAATCCGACCGAATGGGAATACGCCTTGACGGCGCCGCTATGGAGGGAAAGGACGGAATGGATATTATATCCGACGGCATTGTTTTCGGCTCTGTTCAAATCCCGAAAAACGGAAAGCCGATTATCCTTATGGCAGACCACCAAACAACAGGCGGATACGCAAAAATTGCAACTGTTATTTCGGCAGACCTTCCCCTGCTTGCACAGGCAAAGCCGAAAACGAAAATAAGATTTCATCAGGTTTCCGTTTTTGAAGCCGAAAGGCTTTCAAGAAAGGAAAAGAGATATTTTGATAATTTATTTTTCTATTAAATTCAAAGGAGAAATAATTTATGGATTATTCATCAATGGCTCCTCAGGAGGTTAAAAGGCTTATAAGAGAGCAGAAAATAACGGGGCAAACCTCGGGAATGTGCAACGGCTATGCGCAGGCAAACCTTTGCATTTTGCCAAAGGAATACGCCTTTGATTTTTTGCTTTTATGTATGAGAAACCCAAAGCCCTGCCCTATTCTTGAGGTGGGCGAGGTTGGCTCAAAGGAAATAAAGTCAATGGCCGAATACGGAGATATTTGCACCGATTTTCCGAAATACAGAATTTGGAAAAACGGAGTTCTTGAAAAAGAGGTTTGCGATATTACGGATTACTGGCAGGACGATTTTGTTTATTTTCTTATCGGCTGTTCTTTTTCGTTTGAAGCGGAAATGCTTGAAGCCGGGCTTCCCGTTCGCCACATTGAAGAGGGCAAAAATGTTCCTATGTTTAACACGAATATAAAGCTTGCCTCGGCAGGTGTTTTTCACGGCAATATGGTTGTTTCAATGCGCCCCATTCCTTATGACCAAGTTGTTAAAGCAGTTAATGTTACTGCGGCAATGCCGAAGGTGCACGGCGCGCCGATACATATAGGATCACCCGAGGAAATAGGAATTGCAGACATTATGAAGCCCGATTACGGCGACAGCGTTACGGTTAAAGAAGGCGAAGTGCCTGTTTTCTGGCCGTGCGGCGTTACTCCGCAGAATATCGTTATGGCAACAAAGCCCGAAATTGCGATTACTCATTCGCCCGGGCACATGTTTATAACAGATATTAAAAACACAAGCCTGAAATATTAAAAAGGAGTGAGCATAGTGTTTAAGGTTGACCTTAACTCTGACCTCGGCGAAGGTGCAGGAGCAGATAAAAATATAATTCCGCTTATTACGAGTGCAAACATTGCCTGCGGCTTTCACGCAGGAGACAGCAATATGATGGCTCAAACGATTGAGCTTTGCAAAATCAACTCTGTTTCGGCAGGAGCGCACCCCGGCTATCCCGATAAAGAGAATTTCGGAAGAACAAATATGCCCGTTACTCCCGACGAGGTTTATAATTTTACAATGTATCAGCTCGGCGCAATAGGAGCAATTGCAGGCTCAAAGGGCGTTAAAATTAATCATGTTAAGCCGCACGGCGCAATGTATAATATGGCGGCGAAGGACAGAGCACTTGCAGACGCGATTGCAAATGCAGTTTACGATTATGATAAAAGCCTTATTTTGCTTGCGCTTTCGGGCTCTGAAATGATTAAAGCCGCAAAGGCAATCGGGCTGAAATATGCAAGCGAGGTTTTTGCAGACAGGGCTTATGAGGCAGACGGCACCTTGAGAGCAAGAAGCCTTGAAGGCTCAATGATTGAAGATGAACAGCTTGCAATCGAAAGAGTTATACGAATGATAAAGGACGGCAAGGTTACCGCCTACACGGGAGAGGATATAGATATCGAAGCGCACTCCGTTTGTGTTCACGGCGACGGCGCAAAGGCGCTTGAATTTGTTAAGGCGCTCAACAGAGCATTTGAGGATAACGGCATAAAAACAGCTTCAATTCAAGAGGTAATCGGATAATGAAATTCAGAACTCACGCCGCAATTGATTTAGACGCGGTTGAATATAACTTTAAAAACACAAGGGCAAAGCTTCCCGAGGGCGTTAAGCTGCTTTGCGTTATAAAGGCAGACGCTTACGGACACGGCGCAGTTAAGCTTGCCGAATATTTAGACGGCAGGTGCGATTTCTTCGGCGTTGCCTGCATTGAGGAAGCAGTTGAGCTTAAAAAAGCAGGAATAAAAAATCCCGTTTTGATTTTGGGATATGTTTTTCCCGAGGCGTATGATTTGGTTGTTAAATACGATATACGCATACCGATTTTTTCTTACGATTCGGCAAAGGCACTTTCCGACGAAGCAGTTAAGCAGAGCAAAACTGTTCCCTTTCATTTTTGCATAGACACGGGTATGAGCAGAATAGGCTTTCAGGTTAACGAAGAGAGCGCAGATATATGCAGGAAAATAACCGAGCTTCCGTCTATTGAAGCAGAGGGACTTTTCTCTCACTTTGCAACGGCTGACTGCGCAGACCTGACGCGCGCAAAAGCCCAGAGAGAGAAATACAAAAAATTCGTTTCCCTGCTTGAAGAAAGAGGAATTAACATTCCCGTTAAGCACCTTAACAACTCCGCAGGCATAATGAATTTTGACGAGTATTTCGATATGTGCCGTATGGGAATTATACTTTACGGGCTTTACCCCTCTGACGAGGTTGATAAATCGCTTTTACCTCTTAAACCCGTTATGAGCTGGAGGGCGAGAATTTCTCATATAAAAACGCTTGAAGCGGGCAGAGAAATCTCCTACGGCGGAACATACAAAACAAAGGAAAGCAGAATTATTGCAACTGTTCCCGTCGGCTACGCAGACGGATATCCGAGGTGTCTTTCAAACAAGGGCAGAGTGCTTGTTAACGGCGAATTTGCCGATATAGTCGGCAGAGTTTGTATGGACCAGTTTATGATAGACGTTACGGATATTCCGAATGTTGAGGTCGGAAGTGAGGTTGTTTTAGTCGGCAAAAGCGGTAATAACGAGCTTACTATGGAGGAGGTTTCCGAAGAGGCATATTCCTTTAATTATGAGCTCCCCTGCCGTGTTGCAAGGCGTGTTGTGAGAGTGTATTATAAAGACGGAAAAGCCATTGATACTTCAAACTATATGTATTAAGAGGATTATTAAATATGGAGCTACAAAAGGGCAGACCGCAAAACGAAGGCGGACGGCTTGAAAAGGAAATAAGGGTTTATGATTTGCTTGATGAGCTTGGCATTGAGTTTGAGCGAACAGACCACGAGGAAGCAAACACAATGGAAGCCTGCCTTGAAATAGACAGTATTTTAGGCACGGTTATCTGCAAAAATCTTTTTCTGTGCAACAGGCAGAAAACGGATTTTTATCTTTTGATGATTCCCGGCGACAAGCCGTTTAAAACGAAAGACATAACAAAGCAGATAGGCTGCTCGCGCCTTTCCTTTGCAGGCGCAGAGGATATGGAAAAATACTTGAATATCAAGCCCGGTGCAGTTTCAATAATGGGGCTTATGAACGATACAGAAGGTAAGGTTCAGCTTTTAATAGATAAGCCCGTTATTGAAAGCGAAACACTCGGCTGCCATCCGTGCGTCAGTACTTCAAGCCTTAAAATGAAAACAAAGGATGTTTTGGAAAAATTCCTTCCGGCAGTCAACCACACCCCGATAATAGTTGATATGCCGAATTACAGAGAATAAAACAAATGCTCCGCAGAAGCCTTGCGGAGCATTTCTTATTTATATTCTATCTTATATACTGTTATCCACCTTTTTAAGCACATTTAAAGCAACATTATACTATTTGTAAACCTATGTATTACAACAATGTACAATTAGGGACAGTCCCTGATTGTACAAATCTTTTGTGCAAAAAATGCAGAGAGTGAAAAACCCTCTGCATTTTGCATTTTTTTATTCAATAACTATTCCCTTGGCTTTTCTTTGCTCTTCGAGCTCCTCGGTTACCTTCTTTTTCTTTTCCCCAACCAAATCATAGAAGAACAGAGGGATTATGCAGATAAGAAGCGAAATGCCGGGTATCAACGAAACAAGGCTGAACATTCCCGTTCTTATGCCTGTGCTCATTTCAAGCGGATTTGCGGTTACCTTTGCGCTTATGCTTGCAACATCAAGATTAACAATCATATACATAAGCACGATAAACGAGGTTGAAATAGCATTACCGAGCTTTGTTACAAAGCTTTGGATTGCGCTT
This sequence comes from Eubacterium sp., assembly GCA_022772725.1. Taxonomy (GTDB): domain Bacteria; phylum Bacillota; class Clostridia; order Oscillospirales; family Acutalibacteraceae; genus Eubacterium_R. The sequence goes on along the minus strand of JALEZT010000023.1, from coordinate 7,684 downwards.
CCCATTCCCGTTAATCTTACTCCCGTTTTCCATTCCATATAATCAAGGCAATCGCCAACCATAGCAAATGCGCAGATATTTATTGCACCGCACGGGATACACGAAAGAACGAGGAACGGCACGCATGCCCAGAAATGCTCATAGCCGATAAACCACATAGCCATAGAAGCTACGAAGCCTATAAGAGAGGTGCCTATAATAATTTGCTTATAATTAAACTTTTTGAAAAGCACGGGCATAAGAAGCATTGCGCCGAACATACCGAGAGCTGTTGCAACGGAAAACACCGTTGAAACAAGGCTTATATTTGATTGAAGCGCGGCTTCCTTTTCTGCGGCTGAAAGACCTGTTAAATCCTTACCTATGTAAAAGCTGTATCTTGCAACATGAACTGCGCCTGCCTGATACATATATCTTGCAGACGAAAGAATACCCATAACGGCGGTTAAAATAAGCGGCTTGCAGGTTAATATCAGCTTAATTGAGCTTGGCTCGCCCTTTTCCCTTTTCTTCGGGATAGGAATATTAACGCGTTCCTTTGTTTTGAAATAAACTCTGATGAAAAGAATATTACCGAAAATCGCACAGATAAGCGCGATGGTCATATACTTTGTTTTTTCAAGCTCCGTGCCTGCAAGACCCATTTTAGGCAACACAAAGCCGAGAAGCATAAAAATCGCCATAGGAACGGCAGAGCCTACTCCGTTTGCGGTTCTTGCCTTGCTGATTATGCTTCCGCGCTCATCGGGATTAGGTGTCATAATATTAGGCAGGCTCCAAAACGGAACATCGGAGGCGGTATAAATCATACCCCACGCAACATAGGTTACCGCCGCATAAATCATAAGCTGAGCGCCCGATAAATCGGGAGAATAGAAAAGAAGAACGGTTAAAATTGCAATCGGTATCGGAGTGAAAAGCAGATACGGACGCATTTTTCCCATTTTAAGATTTGTTCTGTCAACAATATAGCCCATAATCGGGTCATTAACTGCGTCCCACACTCTTGCCAAAAGCATAAGGAAAAGAACAAAAAGCGGTGTTAGCTTTAAAACGCTTAAATAGAAATCGGATATATAAGAGCTCATTATGGCATAAACCATACCCTGCCCGAGAGCACCTACGGCATACGCCATCCATTCTTTATTTGAAACATATTTTTCCATAAATATTCCCCCTTATTTTAATTATAGCGAAAAGGGAGCCCACTTGCAACATAAAAAACTCCGCATAGGAATTAATTTCCCTGCGGAGTGTGTATTTTTCAATAATAATGTTATTTTAAATAAACGGCAAGTCGACGAATTAAGCCTCTGTAATAATCCCAAAGCATTTCAAACGACGGAAGCCTTTGCTCATACCGTTGCTTTGCGGAAAGGACATATCTTTCTCTTTCATCGGGATTGCGCACCGTTATGCAATCATAAATTTCGGGATTATCCTTTAACCTAACGGTTATAACCGCCGCTTCGCCGAGCGGGCAGTTTACGGAAATCTTTCCATTTTCACACAAAGCGCTGACGCCCTCGTTATCGCAAAGCACCTCAAATTGAGCATTTTCGGCAGACGGATAGGAATAAACAAAGAAATCCTCCCTGCCCGATTTTGAAACTATATAATCATAGCAAAAATCGCCGTTTTGATTTTCAAGCTTAATAAATTCCGTTTTTGCGCTTTCGGGCTTTTCAAAGGCTTCAACCTTTAAAAGCGAGCATTTGCCTGTAAAGGCGGTTACCTTTACTGCAATATAATCAGAGGTTACGGGCGGAAATTCAAAAACAGTCGGCGCGCCGTTTGGCTTTAATTCTCCCGTGTTGTACCTAACAGAGCCGATTTGAAGAACGGCATTAACGATATGGCTGTCCTCATCGGGATTTTCATAAATTACAACACTGCTGATTTTTTCCGCCTTTTTCAGCTTAAATGCAACAGCTCGCATTTCGTCGCCGTCCTCGGCAATCCAAGCGTTTTCGTAAGGCTCTCTATCGCCCGTTATATCTCCGCTTTCGGCAAGCTTAAACGAGCCGAGCGCAGACGCATTTCCGCTTGACGAAGCCACTTCGGCTGAATAGAGCAAACTGTCTGTTCGTCTTTTCCAAAAGACCTTGTCGCCGTTTAAAATTCCGTTTGCGTGGTCTGTTGAGGTTTGGCTTGAATATTCTGCCATTGCAATATAGCTTGACGAATTGCGCATAACCCTTGAAAGATATTCGCGCGCAACGGGAAAGCGCACTCTTTTATCCCATTCAAACGGCTTCATTTCCTCCATAAATGATGAAGGATTTTTCAAAGCCGTTGAAATGATATTCGGCGCATAATAATCGTTTTTGCCGTCCCACGCGGTTGAATAAGCAAAGCCCTTATAAACGCAGGGGCGGTATTCATCATTCTCTTTAAGGATTTTGCCGAGTGCCTCCTCAAAGAAAAGGCTGAGCGCACGGTGGTCGGGGTGGGAATCATAATCGCAGCAGAAAAGAATATCGGGCTTATTTTCCGTAATAATATTCTTAATATCGCAAACAATATTATCCCTTGTGAAGCTTCTTTGCGAATACGGCGCCTTGCTCTTAATACCGTAGGTTTCGCCCCTGCCGAGCCTTGATTTAACAAGCTCTCCGTTTTCGGCATTATATATATGAAGCGTATTTTCGTTTTTAAGACTGTCCGAATAGCCGAGAAAAATCACATTTTCAGCAGGGATATTATATTTTTTTGAAGCGTTAAGCGCCTCGCGAAGCCTTAACCCGCCCAAGCCGTAATAATCTCCGTTTGTTAAAAAAACAATTTTAACCTCACTGCCGTTTTTAACATACTGCTCGATAACTCCGCCGTAAAGATTTATTTCATCATCCTCGTGAGGAGCGAAAAGCATAACGCTTTTTTCGGCAAACAGATTATCTCTTTTCGCTTCGGGGAAATCATAGGCGGTTTCCTTTTTCATCGTTACCTCTGAAATAACCGTCAGCACAAGGCCTAAAAGAAATGCAATTAAAGAAACAACGAAGAAAAAGACCGTTAAGCCCTTTGAAACGGGAATAAGCGCCGCGCACATAAACGAAATATCCGCAATTCCGAGGAGCATATACAGCTGGAGCATTCTTGATTCAATATGAATTTTAAACGCAACTGTTAAAACAAGAAACAAGCCTGTTAAAAATTTTAACGGCTTAAAAAGAAGCGGAACAAACGCCGATACAACAAAAGAAGCAATCAGTACCGCGAAAAGAATAACTGTTACGGGAACGGCAAAGCTTTTCTTTTCGTATGGCTTGATTTTTTCCCAATTAACGTTTATCATATTTATACCTCTTACTAATATGTAACTTATATATGCTACTACCATAACAGATTTAAAATAATTAGTCAAATTTTTAAAATAGGTGTTGACAAATTAAAGTTATATGTTATAATTAAATTGTAATCAATACAAGTTAATAATGATTACAAGGTGGTGAATTGATGAGGCAGGAACAGATAATTGATATGTTTAGGGAAAAGGGCTTTCGTGCAACTCCCCAGCGTGTTGCCGTTTTTGAATATCTTTTTGAAAACAGAATACACCCTGACGCCGATTCAATTTATAAAAGCGTAATAAAAAATCATCCGGGCTTTTCAAAAACAACTGTTTATAATGCCCTGCGTGCTCTTTGTGAAAACGGATTTGTTATTCCCGTTACAATAGACGAAACAAGAACGCATTATGACGCTAATGTTGGTTTTCACGGCCATTTCAAATGCAGCTGCTGCTCAAAAATTTTTGATTTTGATGTGCCTGCCTGCAACGAAAAAGGGCTTGACGGATTTTCAATTACGCACAGAGATGTTTATTACAGTGGCTTATGTCCAAGCTGTTATAATAAAAATAATTAATTTTAAAGGAGAAACCATTATGGCTAAAAAGTATTACTGTCCCGTATGCGGATACGAAAGCGACGAACCGATTGAGATTTGCCCGATTTGCAAGGCAAAGATGGCAGTTCGTGAGGATAACGCAGAGATGAGCTGGGCTGCCGAGCATATTGTTGGCATCACAGACGGCGTTAGAGAAGAAATCGTTCAGGGCCTTCGCGACAATTTCAACGGCGAATGCTCAGAGGTTGGTATGTATCTTGCAATGGCAAGAGTTGCACACAGAGTGGGCTATCCGGAAATCGGTCTTTACTGGGAAAAGGCTGCTTACGAAGAGGCAGAGCACGCTGCTAAATTTGCAGAAATGCTTGGCGAGGTTGTAACAGACTCAACAAAGAAAAACCTTGAAATGAGAGTTGCCGCAGAAAACGGCGCAACACTCGGCAAATTCGAGCTTGCAAAGATGGCTAAGGAAGACGGCCTTGACGCTATTCACGACTCAGTTCATGAAATGGCTCGCGACGAAGCAAGACACGGCAAGGCATTCAAGGGTCTTTTAGAGAGATATTTCGGCTAATAACCAAACAACATAAGGCTGAGCATTTGCTCAGCCTTTTCTAAAAAGCATTTGAAAGGATAAGGTTTTAAATGAGAAAGGAAGCGCTTTTTAAATTATCTTACGGTGTTTATGTTGTTACCTCGTGGGCAGACGGCAGACCGACGGGCTGCACTGCAAACTCTGCAATGCAGATAACCTCCTCCCCTGCAACGATTGCCGTTTCAATCAACCACGATAATTTCACAAACGAATGCATTAAGGACACAGGCGTTTTTGCAATTAACATTTTAGGCGAAAGCTGCGATCCGCTTGTTATCGGAAATTTCGGCTTTAAATCAGGAAGAGACAACGATAAGTTTGAAAACTCAAAGCCGCTTATCAAATCTATGCTTCCGATTGTTCCCGAAGCATCGGCATATATAACCTGCAAGGTTATCGACAAAATGGAAACCTCAACCCACACCGTTTTCCTCGGCGAGGTTACAGACGCAGATTTTCTTAACGATGATACACCGATGACATATTCATACTACCACAATGTTATCAAGGGCAAATCGCCGAAGAACGCGCCGACATACAGCGGAGATTGATATAGTATTAAATAATTTACGAAAAAAGAACGCCGTCCTTGGCGTTCTTTTTTATATTTGTTTGATTGTATTATACACCCGAATAAGCATTAAAGCCGCCGTCAACAGGAATGTTTACGCCTGTTATGAATCCGCTGTATGCCTCATCGCAGAGGAAAAGAAGCGTTCCGTCAAGCTCATCTGCCTCGCCGAAGCGATTCATAGGAGTTGCAGCAAGAATTTTTTCCGTTCTTTGAGTGGGTGTTCCGTCCTCATTCCAAAGAAGAGTTTTGTTCTGCTTTGTTGAGAAGAAGCCGGGAGCGATAGCATTAACGCGAATACCCATAGGAGCAAAATGAACTGCCATCCATTCCGTGAAATTCTTAACAGCCGCCTTTGCCGCAGAATATGCGGGTATTCTTGTGAGCGGTCTGAAAGCATTCATTGAGGTTACCATAACAATGCAGGCATTTTCCTTTTCAACCATATCACGGGCAAAAACCTGGGTTGGAATAAGGGTGCCGAGGAAATTAAGATTAAAAACAAAGCTGATTCCCTGAGGGTCAAGGTCAAAAAAGGTTTTGATATTTTCATCCTTTTGAACAAGGTCTATTTTTTCAAGGGTGTCCTTTGTTGTTGTGCCCTTTGGATTATTTCCGCCTGCGCCGTTTAAAAGAATATCGCAGGTGCCGAGCTTTTCAGCAATAATATCGCGTGCCTTTTGCATTGATTCAATTTCAAGAACATTGCAGGCAACGGCAATTGCCGTTCCTCCCTCTGCCGTTATTTCATCGGCGCACTGCTGAGCCGCCTCGCCGTTTAAATCAAGAACCGCAACCTTACAGCCCTGTCTTGCAAGAGTTTTTGCGAATGAGCCGCAAAGCACTCCGCCACCGCCTGTTACAACGGCAACTCTGCCTTTTAAATTTTCGTGAGTCATTATTTATTTTTCCTTTCTGCTTTTTTCAACTGCTTCCCACAGTCCGTTGAGATAGCTTACTCCGAGGGCTCTGTCATAAAGACCGTAGCCTGGTCGGGCAACCTCGTCCCAAATCATTCTGCCGTGGTCGGGGCGGATATATCCGTCAAAGCCAACCTCTTGAAGTGCCTTAACAATCTCATACATATCAAGTGAGCCGGCACCGCTTTCATGAGAGGTTTCGTTAAACCATTGATCGTTGATTGAAACATTGCGAAGATGAGCAAAATAAATTCTTTTGCTGATAATCGGGTCTCTGATAATTTCGGGCATATTGTTTGCAGGGCTTGCACCGAGCGAGCCTGTGCAGAGCGTTACGCCGTTATACTTGCTTGGAACCATAGTTAAAAGCTTTTGAAGTGCTTCTTTGCCCGTTATAATTCTCGGCAAGCCGAAGATTCCCCACGGCGGATCATCCGGATGGATTGCCATTTTAATATCACATTCCTCGCAGACAGGCATAATTGCTTCAAGGAAATATTTAAGATTATTCCACAAATCATCTGCCGTTACGCCCTTATATTTTTCAAAAAGCTCTTTTATTTCGCCCATTCTTTCCGTTTCCCAGCCGGGCATTGCATAGCCGTTTGAATTATCGTCTATCTCACGGAACATATCCTCGGGGGACTTGCCCTCAACCTGCTTACCATCATAGCAAAGGCAGGTTGAGCCGTCGGGAAGAGGCATATAAAGGTCTGTTCGAGTCCAGTCGAATACAGGCATAAAATTATAGCAGATACATTTAACTCCTACCTTTGCAAGATTTCTGATAGAAGTCTTATAATTCTCAATATACTTATCGCGGGTTGGCAAGCCTATTTTTATGTCCTCGTGAACATTAACGCTCTCGATACATTCCATAGTCAGCCCTGCCGCAGTTATTTCATCATACATTTTCTGCACTCTGTCCATAGTCCACGCTTCGCCGGCAGGCAAATCGTGAAGTGCCGGAACAACTCCGGTTACATTCGGAATTTGCTTAATCTGTTCAAGAGTGATAGTGTCAAGCTTGCTTCCGAACCAGCGGAAAGTCATTTGCATAATATAACCTCCTTAGGCAAGCGAGATAAATCCGAATAAGTTTTTTGTGAATGGATTTCCCGCTATGCTGTGTTAAAATACTCGTTAATCCGAAAGGATTAACTGCGTTTTGTGCCTTGCCTAACGAAAAATCCATTTCACAAAAAATCTGCGACCTAAAACGAGATTGATTTTGAGCAGATTTTTGCTTTGAGGAAGCAGTTAGGCCGGCGCCTTACAATGACGAAAAGCGAAAATATGCCGAAAGCAAACCGTTTTAGGCTTATTCGGATTTATCTCGCTTGCCTATTTTCAAAACAATTTTATCACACATTATTTATTGTTTCAAGAATTTATTGATGAATATATATTTAATTTATTATTTTTATTTCCGTCTCCTGTGCAATATCCTCCAAAACGGAATATTCGGCAGTTAAGGTGCACCCGTTTTCATCCGAGGAAATCTTAATATCCTCTGAAATTATTTCACACTCTGCAAGCTCCTGCTCTTTTTTTCGTTCAAGCTCCTGACGGGCAAGCGCTTCAAGCTCTTCATCATTAAGTGTTTTCTTTTCAGGCTTAAAATAATCATATTTTTCTTTGATAATTCCTATCGGCAGCCTAAATGAATTAATTGCAAGATAAGCTTTTTCCGTTTTTTCATCTGCGTTTTCCGTTTCTTTTTTTATATAAAGCGGAATTTCCATT
>JALEZT010000014.1 GCA_022772725.1 Eubacterium sp. | reverse complement strand
TGTAAACGGGTCAACGCCGAAGCCTGAAAGAGAAAAAAGAGAAACCGCAAAGCCTGTTATGAAAACGCTGATGAACGAAAAAACCGTGCGCTTAATCATATTGTGCTGAATGAACATATCCTTTATGTAGCCGTAAGCCTCGTTTTTAAAACTTTTCATAGCCACTCCTGTGTTGTTTTTTCTCTCTTGGCTATCATTATAGTCTGCTATTTTAAAAAATCAAGTTTTTTGTGCAAAGTTCTGTTTTTTAAATAGTTTGAACAAATTATTAGTTATTATTTTGTTTATTTTGCACAATTATCAAGTGGTTTTAAAAACTAATAAAGCGCCGAGCGGAAAATCTCCCTCGGCGCTTTTCATTATTCCATCTGTTTGCCGAGAAAGGCGGCAGCCACCTGAATTAATTTAATATCGGTTTCGCTCGGAAGCTCGGCACCGTCGCCCTGCATAAGCGCAACCGCACCCGAAACATCGCCTCCGTAAATAATCGGATAAACAACATCTGCCCTGCGCTCAAAGCCCTCAACGGCATTAAGCGGCTTAACCTCATTTGTTGTTATGTGAATTGCTCTGTTTTCCATCAGCTCTTCAAGATTTTTCGTTATTCTGCGTTCAAGTATTTCCCTTTTGCTGATTCCTGCGGCGGCAATAACATGATCGTTATCCGTTATTGCAATCGGAAGCCCTGCGCTTTTATAAAGCACCTCGGCATACTGCCCAGCAAAGCCCGAAAGCTCGCCTATCGGGGAATATTTTTTAAAAATAACCTCGCCCTGCGCGTCTGTGTATATTTCAAGAGGATCGCCCTCTCTTATTCGAAAGGAACGGCGGATTTCCTTTGGAATAACTATTCTGCCCAAATCGTCAATTCGTCTTACAATTCCTGTTGCTTTCATATAAACATTTCTCCCTTATCTGCTTAAATTTGTAATTTTCTCTGTAATATTTTGCTCATTGTGTGAAAGAGTATTCTAAACAAATAAAGAGATTTTTTGGAAAATTATTCAATATTTTAAATATAAAAATAAGCAGGCAAAGCGAAGCCCTGCCTACTTGAATTATACATATTATATTACAGATTAATCTCTGCGGGGACGGCGATGATTATCTCTGCCGTCTCTTCTCGGCTTTCTGGGTGCCTCATCAATATCATTTTCGGGCTTTAAGCCGTCAAGCTCAATAAGAGCATCTCTTCTTGAAAGATTGATTCTGCCCTGATCGTCTATTTCAATACATTTAACGATAACAGTGTCGCCGACATTAACAACATCTTCAACCTTTTCGGTTCTCTTAACATCAAGCCTTGAAATGTGAACAAGACCCTCCTTGCCGGGAGCGATTTCAACGAATGCGCCGAAGCTCATAAGTCTTGTTACAACGCCGTTATAGAATGCGCCAACCTCGGGATCGGAGGCGATAAGCTTAACAACATCAGCAGCGCCGTTGCACTTATCAATATCTATTCCGCTGATATAAACTCTGCCGTCCTCTTCAATGTTAATCTTAACATCAAAATCAGCCTGAATCTCCTGAATAACCTTTCCGCCCTTGCCGATAACATCGCCGATTTTATCGGGGTCAATCGTAAGAGTAACCATCTTGGGAGCATACTTTGAAAGCTCCTTGCGAGGCTCGCTGATAACGGGAAGCATAATCTCATCAAGGATATAATTTCTTGCCTTGTGAGTTTTTGCAAACGCTTCCTTAATGATTTCGGGAGTAAGGCCGTGAACTTTAAGGTCCATCTGAATAGCGGTTATGCCGTCCTTTGTTCCGGCAACCTTGAAGTCCATATCTCCGTAAAAGTCTTCAAGACCCTGAATGTCAACCATAGTCATAAAGTCGCCGTAAACGCCATCGTCGCCCGTGATAAGTCCGCAGCTGATACCTGCAACGGGAGCCTTAATCGGAACACCTGCCGCCATAAGCGAAAGAGTTGAGCCGCAGATTGAGCCCTGCGAGGTTGAACCGTTTGAGGAAAGAACCTCTGAAACAACACGGATTGCATACGGGAACTCATCAACGCTCGGAAGAACGGGAATAAGTGCCTTTTCAGCAAGCGCGCCGTGGCCGATTTCTCTTCTGCCCGGTCCTCTTGACGGCTTTGTTTCGCCTACGCTGTAAGACGGGAAATTATAGTGGTGGATATATCTCTTTTCTGTTTGCTCGTCAAGTCCGTCAAGCTGCTGAGCGTCGCTCATCGGGCCGAGAGTTGTTATTGAAAGCACCTGAGTTTGACCTCTTGTGAAAAGGCCTGAGCCGTGAACTCTTGAAAGGAGGTCAACCTCTGCATTAAGAGGACGGATTTCGTCAATTCCTCTGCCGTCAACTCTCTTGTGCTCATCTTTAAGCCAAGCGCGAACAACATGCTTTTGAATGAGATACATAATCTCATCAATTTTTGCCTCGTTGCCCTCAAATCTTTCGTCGAACTTCTCGTGAACTGCGGCATAAATCGGAAGAAGAGCCTCGTCGCGAACGAGCTTATCATCTGTGTCAAGAGCCTTTTTAACATCTTCAATGCAGAATGCTTCGATTTCAGCAAGAATTTCGGGGTCGGGGTCTGATGATTCATATTCAAACTTCGGCTTGCCGATTTCATCAACAATGCCCTGAATGAATTTAACCATCTTTTTATTTTCCTCGTGTCCTGCCATAATGGCGTCAAACATAAGGTCATCGGGGATTTCGTTACCGCCTGCTTCAATCATTGCAACAAGGTCTGCCGTTGAAGCAACAGTAAGAGTTAAATCTGTTTTTTCTCTCTGCTCAAGAGTTGGGTTAAGAACGATTTCTCCGTCAACAAGACCAACATTAACAGAAGAAATAGGGCCGTCCCACGGGATATCGGAAACTGCAATTGCGGCGGAAACACCGAGAGCGGCTGTTACCTCCGGCGCGCAGTCGGGATCAACAGACATAACGGTTGCAACAACCGAGCAGTCATTTCTTAAATCCTTTGGGAAAAGAGGACGGATAGGACGGTCTATGCAGCGGCTTGTAAGGATAGCCTTTTCGCCTGCTCTGCCCTCACGGCGAAGGAATGAGCCGGGGATTCTGCCAACCGAATACATCTTCTCTTCATAGTCAACCGAAAGAGGGAAAAAGTCAACGCCCTCTCTGGGCTTTGCGGAAGCAGTTACGGTGCAAAGCACCTCTGTTTCGCCGTAGCGCGCAAGGAATGCGGCATTGGCAAGACCTGCCATTTTGCCGGTTTCGAGAGAGAATTTGCGGCCTGCAAATTCAGTTTCCCAAACCTTAAAGTTTTTGAAAAACATAGTTTTACCTCACTTTTTCAATATTTTTTATATTTCCGAAGGAGGTGCAATAGTAATAAGCTCAGCACATTTAAAAGCCTAAATGCGTTCAGCTTACTACTATTAGTGCCCTCCTTTGGTTACTGAATAAAAGATAAAAAGCAGACGGTAGGCTGAGTACCGTCTGCAAAACAGCAATTATCTGTCGAGGGTATCACGGATTCCGAGCTTTGCGATAAGAGCACGGTATCTGTTGATATCCTTTTTATAAAGATATGAAAGAAGGTTTCTTCTGTGTCCAACCATTTTAAGAAGACCTCTTCTTGAATGGTTATCCTTCTTATGAACCTTTAAGTGAGCGGTAAGCTCGTTGATTCTTGTTGTGAGAACTGCAATCTGAACCTCGGGAGAACCTGTGTCGCCCTCGTGGGTTGCATATTCCTGCATAATTGCCTGCTTTTCTGCCTGTGTCATAGCATTTCACCTCATTTAAAATATTTACCGATTATCGAAAAACACAGTAACGGGAAAGGTGAATCCTTATTTGGCAATGCGCCAAGGCTTACACCCGAAACCGAGTAATCCGAACTCAGCGAAAGAATTATAACACATTAAATATAATTTGTAAAGAACTATTTTTTAATATCAATATATAGAGGTAAATTATTCCCGAAAGCACAATGGATTGAGCAAGCAAATCAAACGGCTTGATTGCGGGATTTTTTTATAAAAATAAACTTGACAATAACCGCCTGTTCTGTTATACTTTTTAAGCCGCTTATTATAGGCTTCAAATAATGCGTTTGCATTAGCCTGTCGTAGCGAGTCTTAATAAAGGAAGGTAAAACTCTATGTACGCTGTTATCGTAACAGGTGGTAAGCAGTACAAGGTTTCCGAGGGCGATGTTCTCTATGTTGAAAAGCTCGGCGCAGAGGCAGACGAGGAAATCACATTTGATAATGTTCTTGCAGTTAACGCAGGCAAGGGTATCAAAGCAGGCAAGGACTGCGCAAAGGCTACCGTAACCGCGAAGGTTCTTAAAAACGGCAAGGGCAAGAAAATCACTGTATTTACTTACAAGCCGAAGAAGAACGAAAAACGCAAGATGGGTCATCGTCAGCCATACACAAAGGTTGAAATTACAGCTATTAACGCTTAATTTTCGATGATTAAGGTTGAATTTTTCAAATCGGAAAATCTTTTAAAGGGCTTCACGGCGCAGGGTCATTCAATGAGCGCTCCTCACGGGCAGGATTTGATTTGTGCATTCGTTTCAAGCGCGTGCCTGATGACCGCAAACACCGTTACGGAAATCCTTTCGCTGAAAGCAGACGCTTCGGCGCAGGACGGATATTTGAAGCTTGAAATAAAAGAAAATCCGACAAAGGCACAGGATATATTAAACGGCTTGCTGCTTCATTTAAGCGAGCTGCAAAAGGATTATCCTGAAAACATTAATGTGATTATTTCGGAGGTGTAACAATGCTTAAATTAGATTTACAGCTTTTCGCTCATAAAAAAGGTATGGGTTCCACAAAGAACGGCCGTGACTCCGAGTCAAAGCGTCTTGGTGCTAAAAGAGCAGACGGACAGTTTGTTCTTGCAGGCAACATTCTCTATCGCCAGAGAGGAACTCATATTCATCCGGGCAACAATGTTGGCATCGGCTCAGACGATACACTTTATGCCCTTATTGACGGTACTGTTAAATTTGAAAGAATGGGCAAGGACAGAAAGAAAGTTTCTGTTTATCCCGTTGAGCAGTAATAGGTTAATATAACGCAAAGCCGCAGGCAAACCGCCTGCGGCTTTTTCTTTTATATAAAATCGGGAGAGAATAAACGGGTCGGCGTGGAAAGCGACCCTTACATAGGATTGATTGATTTTTGGAGCGTCGAGGTCGCCGCTCCCTACAAAATATTATTAAGGTTTAATTGTTCACCGTAGGGCAGGGGTTTACTCCTGCCGCGATATAAATTGCCGTCGCAGATGCAGGGATTTTCTTCTTGTTATCGAACAGTCCACCGGACTGTTCTCCCAAATTTTTTCGCCATTTTGCCTCAAAATTTGGACCCTCGTTTCAAATCCCTGCCTTTTGAGTGTATTTAAAAAGAAAAAAGCACCGCGAGGGTGCGTTCTTCTTTTTGGCGCAGATGCAGGGATTTGAACCCTGGAAACGGGTT
>JALEZT010000008.1 GCA_022772725.1 Eubacterium sp. | reverse complement strand
CTTCGATATTGAGTATAACCTTGTTTCCCGTATGAATTTGCTCAACGGAAAAATCGCGTATTTCCTCGTTAAAGGCAAGCAGCTCAATGTCTCCCGTAATTCCCGAAACGGGCATATTAATTCCCCAGTCCCAACCGAAATGGCAGGCGGGCTTTCTTATGTGGGCAACTCCGTTAATGCCGTTTGCATTTCTCGGCAGAGGGTCCTTTTTCTGCATTTCTTTAACATAATTAACGGGCGAGGCGATTTTGATTTCAATTGTGTTTTCACCCTCTTGAAGATATTCCTTAACGGGAAGCTCGAAGCGTATATAAGCGTTTTTTGATTCTCCCGCAAGAGTACCGTTTATGTAAATCTCGGCAAGCGTGTCTATTGACTTGCAGGAAAGAATAACATTTTCAAAATCAAGTAAACCGCCGTCAACAGTAAACACCCTTGAAAAGCTTTTATCCTCATCTGCGATATAAAGTGCTTTAAGCTCGTTATCGGCATAAAACGGGTCGTCAATTTCTCCGCAGGATATAAGCGCACCGTAATCCGTTCCCGGAATTTGCGCTTCAAAGGCTTTTTTGCTTTTTAAAAATTCAAGCTTCCATTTTCCGCGTAAATCAAGTTTTTTCATAATTGCTTCCTCACTTGTTTTAATAAAATTATTATATCATATATAATGGTGCAGTTCAATCATAAAAAGCAGTTGCATTTTTTGAGCGCGTGATATATAATAGCCATGTCAGTTCGCAACATCCTGACCAGTCGCGGATTTTTCTGCGGCTTCTAAAAACAAAACTAAGGAGAAAATTGAATCATGAAAAACAAAAAGGTAAACGCAATTGTTCAAACTGCGGTTATTGCCGCAATGTATGCCGCCTTAACCTATGCCCAGAATTTTATCCTTCCGGGCTCAACCTCTGCCGCCGTGCAGTTTAGGGTTTCCGAAGCGCTGAATATTCTTGCGCTTTTCACTCCCTGCGCAATTCCGGGGCTGACAATCGGATGCATCCTCTCGAATATTTATAATATCGGCTCGGGGCTTCCGCTTGATATGATTTTCGGCTCGCTTGCAACCCTCGGCGCAACGCTTTCAATCAGGGCTTTAAGAAATGTTAAGATAAAGGATTATCCCTTTCTTTCAATGCTTATGCCTGCCCTTTGGAACGGAGCAATAGTCGGCTGGGAAATAGAGGTTTTCTTTATTGAGGGCGATTTTAATTTCGTTGATTTCCTCGTTCAGGGCGGTCTTGTTGCGCTCGGCGAGCTCGCGGTTATGCTAACGCTCGGAACAATTCTTTATTATGTAATGATTAAAAGAAATTTAGATAAAAGGCTTTTTAATCAATAAATTTTAAAATGCAGACACCGCAGAGATTTTGTCTCTGCGGTGCTTTTTTGTTTATAAAACGGTTTTGTTCGCAATTAATTTAAAATCATTTTTGTAGGGGAGAACTGCGTTCTCCCGCTTTTTTTAAAAAATATTTCGCATTGAAATTTCGGAGGTTTCTTTCAGCCTTTCTATTTCGCTTTGAGTCTCAACAAGAATTTCATTCGTTTCTTCAACGCTTAAAGTAGATATTGTGTCTAACATACCAATATATGCGTTTGCATCCTCAATCATATCGTGGTCTGACATAAGTGCTAAAATATAGTAGTATTTATCCCATTCCTCTTCAACTTGAAGGCAGTATTGCCTCTTTTCCTGTTGAACCTGTGTTGAAATTGCTGTGTTTATTCTTTCGGTCAGCTTATCGTAAACCTTATTAACGGTTATTTGCTCAAATGTGCAAAGGGCAATTATCAAGGAAAGAAAAACGGCGGAAAACCAAAGTCTTTTCATCAGCTCTCGCTCCTTTTCGGTATAACAAAAACCTTTCCGTTATTATCAATTGTAAGAAGCATTATTTCGGAAATGTCCTTGTCCTCATTTTTAACAAGCAGTGTTATTTCGCTTTCTCTGTATTTCTCCTGCCCGAAATATTCCGTAATCTCCTCTCCGTCAAGCACAAGCGGTATCGGTGTTGACTGCGGCTCAACCGTTAGGTTTAACTGCTTCGGTGTTGCGGCACATTCCTCTGTTCTTTGCAAAACGGAAACGGTTCCGTTTGTTTCTATGATTGCGTCCTGAACCGTTGAAATATCAAAAATGCCCTTTTGCCTTATCGCGTCTATCAAATCGTCCATAGTAAGCCTAAGCCGTTTCATCTGCGCCTCGTTTAGCTTGCCGTCCTTAATAACAAAAATCGGCTTGCCCTGAACAATGCTTCTGAATGTTTCACTTTTCATAGCAATGGCGGAAGCAATTATTTCAAGTGAAACGAAAATCAGTATCGGAACAAACATATTCGCAAGCGGCATTCCGTTATCTTGCAGAGGAATAATTGCAACCTGCGAAACAAGAATTGTTATAACAAGCTCGTGCGGAGTCATTTCTCCTATCTGCCGTTTTCCCATAATTCTAAGCGCAATAATAACCATTAAGTAGATTATAACGCTTCGTATAAAAAGTATGCTCATAAAGAATCACCTCAATGCTTTTTAACTATTTTTTGCATAAGACGGCGATTTATTGAAAAAATATTTTTGAAATATTTTGAAAAACGGTGCTTTTTTATGGAAATGATATATTCCTCTGTTTCGGATAATAAAAATAAGCTTAATTCGGATTATGCCGATTGCTCCGATTTTCTCTTGCGCGAATGTCTTGTTGCAGGAAGCAAGGCACTTGTTTGCGTGCTTGATGGGATGATAGATTCGCTTCAGCTTTCCCAGCTTATTATGACCCCTCTTCTTCATTGCAGAGATATAAAAAAGAAAAACAGAGAGCTTTTTGATGAGATTAAGCTGACTGTTGTTAATTCCCTTGAAATGAGCGAGATAAAAAGCTTTGAGGATATTTATTATTTTTTGTCCTCCGGCTTTGCAATTGTGATAATAGACGGTGTTTCCTGCGCGCTTGCGCTCGGTATTCAGGGCTTTGAAAAACGCTCTGTTGATGAGCCGTCAAACGAAGCAAATATAAAGGGCGCAAAGGAATGCTTTACCGAAACGCTAAACGATAATAAGGCAATGCTTCACAGAAGAATAAAAACACCCGATTTAAAGCTCAAGCAAATTAAGGTTGGCAGGCAGGCGAAAACCTCGGTTGTTATAACCTATATAAAAGGAACTGCCGATGAGCGACTTGTTGCAGATGTTGAAAAAAGAATAACAACCGCTCCGATAGAGCATCTTCAGGATTTCGGAATGTTAATTCCTTATCTTGACAGTAATGTTAAATCCTTTTTCACGGCAACGGGCTGTACGGAGCGACCGGATACGCTATGCTCAAAGCTTCTTGAAGGCAGGGTAGGCGTTATTGTTGACGGCTCTCCCTATGCAATTTTTGTTCCTTATCTTTTTTCGGACTCCTTTTCAACAGTTGATGATTATGATAACCGCCCGTTTTATGCAACGCTTAACCGCCTTTTAAAATATTTTTCCTTTTGCATATCGGTTGTTCTTCCCGGCTTTTATGTTGCAACGGGAACCTTTCATCAGGAGCTTATTCCAACCTCTTTGTTATATACCATCGCGGCGGCGGAGGCTTCAACTCCGTTTTCGCTTATGCAGGAGGCGGTTATGGTACTTGTGCTTTATGAAATTATGAGGGAAGCGGGCTTGCGTTTGCCGAAATCAATCGGGCATGCCGTTTCAATTATAGGTGCTCTTGTTATAGGCGACGCCGTTGTTAATGCAGGTCTTGTCGGCGCGCCTATGCTTGTCGTTGTGGCGGTAACGGCAATTGCCTCCTATGTTATTTATCCGCTTTATGAAAGCATTTCCGTTTTAAGAATTATCTTTATTCTGCTCGGCGGCTTAACGGGAATTTACGGCATTGCGCTGGGTATCTGCGTTTTGTGCGTTAATATTTGCGCCGTTAATCCTTACGGTGTGCCGTTTTCCGCTCCGATTTCTCCGCTCAGCGTGCGCAGTATGGGAGATGTTTTCATCAGGCAAAACTGGAAAAAGCTTGTTAAGCACGGCTTTAAAATTCAAAATTTAAGAGGTGCGGATATTGACTGAATATAAAAGAAATATGATTGCTCCGCTGAATCTTTTCTTTCTTTTCACGGTTAGCAGAATGTTAATTATTTTCACTATAAGCTCTGTTGTTCTCAAAAGCACCTATTCGTTTGATATTCTTATCAGCATTGCCGCTTCATTTGTTATAGTTATGCTTATTTCAATTCCCGTCATAAAGCTTATTGAAAACAATAAAAATGTTTTAAATAATAAAATAATTGCATTTGCTTACGGCGTTTATTTCATTTATGCCGGTGCAATAAATGTCAGCAAATTTGCAATGTTTTCCTCCACGGAGCTAAACCAAAATGCAAAGCTCTTTTTCCTTGCGGCAACAATGATAGTTGCTTGCATTTATGCGGCGTCGCTTCGCATTGAGGCGATATCGCGCTTCGGCTCCTTCGTTTTTGTGTTTATGGCTTTGGGCGTTATCGGCTTAACGGGCTTTTGCGCAAAGGATTTTTCCTCGCTTAATCTTTTTCCGCTTGTGCGAAATAACAGTATGGAGATATTTAAAAACACGCTTTTTTCCGTTGCAAGCACTAATGAGCTTCTTTTGATTTTCGCGCTTGCGCCTAAGGTTAACGGAAAAATCAAAAAGCCCTTTTATTTTTCAATGGTGCTTTCATATCTAATATCAATGCTTATGGTTGTCCTTGTTATCGGTGTTTTGGGCGACACGGCTTCGCTTTCGTCATATCCCGTTTTCGAGGTTTCCGAGCTTGCAAAGCTCGGAACGAATGAGCGGCTTGAAGCGGTTTTTATTGCACTTTGGATTTTTGCCATTTTTCTTAAAACAACGCTCTATCTTTATTGCGCATCGCAATGCTTTAAAGACGGAAAAACGGGAACAAAATGCATTGCCTGCGGAGGCGTTATGCTTCTTGCTTCGTGGCTTATTTTAAGCGGAAGCGCTTACGACAGGCTTGAAAACATTTTCGTTATAATTCCTTATTTCGTTTTCGCAGTTGTTATACCATGTTCATATTTGATTTTCGGCAAAAGAAAGCGTGGAGATGATTTGATTGAAGCCTTTAAGAATAATTAAAGCGGTTTTCTGCGTGGCACTCGTTTGCCTTTTGCTCACGGGCTGTCAGGAAAGAGAAAATCTTAAAGATTTAAGCGTTGTTGAGGGAATAGGCATTGATTATGCAAACGGACAGGTTGGCATAACGGCGCAAACGCTTAATCTTATGAAGGAGGTAACGGGGCCGGATGCGCTTTCGGGAAATATAACAATGGTTTCCTCAGGGCAGGCGGATAATATCTCCTCTGCGGTTGAAAATGTTTCGCAAAGGCTTTCAAAAAAGCTTTATTTTGCTCAAAACAGAATTGTTGTTTTCGGTATGGATTATGCCGAAAATCATTTAAAGGAAAGCTTTGATTATCTTTTAAGAAGCGCAAATTCACGCCCCGATGTTTTCGTTTGCATTTCATCGGGAGAAGCAAAGGCGGTGATTGAAAGCGTGGAGGCGAATTCGCTTGTTCCCGCTCAAACAATCTCTGATTTGCTTGAAGAGGGCGAAAAAAGAGGCACCTCCGTTACCGTAACGGTTAATGAGCTTTTGAATTACTACACGGATAAAACCTCTGATATTTATATGCCTGTTGTTGAAGCAGGCGAGGAAAATGTTTCCGCCACGGGCATTGCCGTGTTTGACGGAGACAAGCTTGTCCGTGTGCTTGAAGGCGATGAATGTACCGGCTTTATGATTTTAAGCGGGAAAATCAAAGAGGGAATTATCGTTTTTAATGTTGACGGCTTCGGTCAGGTTACCGCCGAAATCACGAAAACAAAAACTAAAACAAAGGCTTATTACGAAAACGGCAGAGTTGTTTTGCGGGCAGATATAAAAGCCGATATAATTCTTGATGAGGTTGAAAACGGCCTGCAAAATTCGATTTCAAAGGAAGAGGCGCATCGAATTGCACGCACCGCCGAAAAGAAAATTCAGCAGCTTTGCGAGGTTGCATTTAAAGCCTGCACCGAAAGCTCAAGCGACTGCCTGCGAATAGGCGAAATGCTTGCAAAATATGACCCGTCGGCTTATAAAATTCTTTCAGAAAACAAAAACGCCTATCTTTCAAGCTGTACTCTTGAAATTAATGCTTCGTGCGACCTTAAAAAAATCAGCGATAATTCAAACGGCAGTTAGTTAAACAGAGAAACAAGCTCCTGCGTTGTGCCTGATGATCCCGCCGTTGCGCAAACGATTGCGGGAACGGCAAGCGTAAGCGCAAAGAGTATGCAAAAAATTATTACGGTTTTTTTCATTTTTCTTCACCTTGACTTTATATATATAAATATAGTATAATAAATCATTAATACGCTTTTGCATATTTCGCAAAAAGCGTTTTTTCAGAACTCAGGAAAGGAGAAAAAATTATGTCATCAAAATATATTTCACCTATATCTATGGATGCTATTTCAAACTTATGCGGCGAGCTTGAAAAAAATAACTCCATCAGGCCAAGCGATTTTGAGCGTTATCACGTTAAAAGAGGTTTAAGAAATGAAGACGGAACAGGCGTTATGGCAGGACTAACCAGAATCTGCTCCGTTGAGGGATATTATATATTAGACGGCGAAAGAGTTGCCAAGGAGGGCAAGCTTTCATACAGAGGCTATGATATTAACCAGATTGTTTCAAGCTGCGTTAAGGAAAAACGCTTCGGCTTTGAGGAGGTTGTTTGGCTTCTTCTTTTCGGCGAGCTTCCAACTGCACAGCAGCTTAATTCTCTTTATGAGGTTATAGACGCATGCCGTTTTCTGCCCGATGATTTCATTGAGGATATGATTATCAAAAATCCCTCAAAGGATATTATGAATAAGCTTGCGCGCTCTGTTATGAGCCTTTATTCTTATGATGAAAATCCCGATGATATTTCGGTTCAGAATGTTCTTCGCCAGAGCCTGCAACTCGTTGCGCAGTGCCCAACTATAATGACAACTGCATATCAGGTTAAAAGAAGAGCGTATTACGGCAAATCAATGTATCTCCATCCAATCAAAAAGGGTCTTTCAACTGCTGAATACATACTCCGTCAAACGAGAAATGATAAGCAGTTTACGGATGAAGAGGCAAAGCTTCTTGATATTATGCTTATGCTTCACGCAGACCACGGCGGCGGAAACAACTCAACCTTTGCAACAAGAGTTTTAACTTCAAGCGGAACAGACACCTATTCCGCAATTTCCGCAGGCATCGGTTCTCTTAAAGGTCCGCGCCACGGCGGTGCAAATATCAAAACAACAAACATGATGAACGAGATTATCGAAAATGTTGCCGACCCAACAGATGAGGGTCAGGTTAAGGATTATCTTGTTAAAATTCTTAATAAAGAAGCAGGCGACGGACTTGGACTTATTTACGGTATGGGCCACGCGGTTTATACTCTTTCCGACCCAAGAGCCGTTATCCTTAAAAGCAGTGCACGCGAGCTTGCATATAAAGCAGGCTATGAAAAGGAATTTAAAACGCTTGAAAATATCGAAAGGGTAACTCCCGAGCTTCTTCACGAAATTAAAGGCGAGGAAAAAGAGATTTGCGCAAATGTTGATCTTTATTCGGGACTTTGCTATAAGGTGCTTCGTATTCCCGAGGATTTATTTACTCCTCTCTTTGCAAGCGCAAGAATAGCGGGCTGGTGTGCTCACCGCCTTGAAGAGCTCACTTCAAGCAAAAAAATTATCCGTCCTGCCTATAAAAGCGTTTCTCAGCGCAGAGAATATGTTCCGCTTGAAAGCAGGTAATTTATATATAAGCAAAGCAATTTAAAGGAGTGTGAAAAATGCCCAAAATAAAAAAACCTTTTTTAATTGTTGCGGCATTTTCAGCCTTTATTGCCTGTGTTGTTTTAAGATTTGCTTGGTTTTTCGGCTCAAATTCACAGGCGGCTTCTCCGTCTGCAAGAGGTGCGGGTGCTTTCCTTGCGGCGTGCCTTGCAGGATTTGTTTTCTTCGCTCTTTTCGTTTTTGCGCAGGAAGAAATAAAAAGCAGAGCCGTTCGCGAAAGCAAGGCGGTCAGCGTCTTTTCGTTTCTTTGCAGTGCAGGAATGTTCTGCGATTTTGTTGTTCAGTGCTTAAATTGCTATAATTACGCCTCAAAATCGGCGTATGTTGCTTTAAACAGAATAATTCCCATTGGGCTTTCGGGTGCCTTTGCGTTGATGAGTGCCATATATTTTATAATCATCGGCATATCGTTTTCGTCAAGCCGCTATGATTTTATGCAGCTTAAAGCTTTCAAATATTTTCCTCTGCTTTGGGCTCTTTGTGCGGCACTTTCCGATTTAACGGAGTATTCGTCGGGAATATCTAATGCAGATGCGGTTTTAAAATCGCTTATGCTTTTGCTTGCCCTTTTGTTTTTCTTTTTCTTCGCCTGTTGCGCTCAGGAAAATGTCGGCAAGAGCGGAATTAAGGGGCTTGTTTTTTCGGGGCTGTCCTATGGAATGATGAGCATTTCCTGCGTTGTGCCCGAAATTTTCGCTTCTCTGTTAAGGAGAGCGGATGTTCCCGCATTTTATACCGATTTTGTTTTTCTGTTTTCGGGAATATTTGCCTTGTCAATTTCTTTTTACATAACTTTTCAAAAGAAGGATTAACCGTTGTTTTTAGAAAATTTAAAAACCATTGCGCTTCAAGTGCTGATTTTGTATTTGATTTCGGCGGTTGGCTTTGTTGCAGATAAAACGGGAATTTTTCCGCAGAAAAGCGCAAAAAAGGTTATTGATTTACTTTTCAATTTAATACTTCCCATCGCAATTATTCACACCTTTATGACTATGAAGCTGACGCAGGAACGAATAAAGGGGCTTTTGGTTGCATTTCTCTGCGCCGCCGGAACTCATATTTTCGGTATGGCGGTTGCAGGTCTGACATTCAGAAAAAGAAGCAGTCTGCTTGAAAAGGGAATTTATCATTATGCAACGGTGCTTTCAAATGCGGCGTTTCTTGCTCTTCCGCTTGCAAAAAGCGTTATAGGCGATGAGGGCGTGTTTTACGGAGCTGTTTATGTAGGCGTTTTCAATATTGTTGCTTTCACATACGGTATATATGAAATAAGCGGACATAAGGCAAAAATTGATTTTAAAAAAATAATTCTCAATCCGGGAACAATATCCGTTCTAATCGGCGTTCCGCTTTTCCTTATTCAGCCGAAGCTTCCGTATTTTATAACATATCCGCTCGAGCTTGTGGGCAGTATAAACTCTCCGCTTGCAATGATTGTTTTCGGCACCTTCCTTGCAAATTCCAATTTTAAAAATGTTTTTATAAAAAAGGAAATTTATTTCGTTTCGTTTTTAAGGTTAATTTTAATTCCTCTTTGTATGATGGGGATATTCAGATTGTGCGGCGTTAAGGGCGATTTGCTCGTTGCCATGACAATTTCAAGTGCCGCGCCAACGGCAACAAACACGGCTATGTATGCCGCAAAGTACGAAAACGATACTGCGCTTGGCTCCGAGCTTGCCGCGCAGTCAAGCGTGCTTTCAATAATCACTATGCCGATTATAGTTGCTTTGGCTTATATTATCTGATAGACAGAAAATATAAACTGTAAAATATTTTTATCCGTTTTGTGAATTTTATTTGAAATAACTTTTAAAACAACTTAAAATTGCTCCTTTTTGAGTTATAATCAGATTGTATAAATGTTAGGAGTGAAAAATTATGAAGCTTATAATTGCTATTGTATCAAATAAAGATGTTTCCGATGTTCTTGGCGGACTTGGAAGAGCAGGCTTTCCTGCAACAAATGTTTCAACCACAGGTATGTTTCTTGAAGACGGCCACACCTGCCTTTTTATAGGCGTTGAGGATGAAAAGGTTGATGAAGCCTTTGATGTTTTAAAGGGCTCCGTAACAAAAAGAGTTGTGCGCAAGCGCGATGTTGCAAGCACATTAAACGGAACTCTGCTTAAACAGCCTGTTGATGTTGAGGAATACGGCGGCGTTGCATTTGTTATTGATGTTGAGGATTTTGTTAAGTTTTAAGCTATGAATTTTAAGAATTTTTTAGGTAATGAAAAGGTTAAAGAGCAAATTTCATATCTTATCAATTCCTCGCGTTTGCCCCACGCAATAATTATTGAGGGCGATGAGGGAACAGGCAAGCGCACCCTTGCGCGCGAAATTGCCTGCGCTCTTGTTTGCAGAGGAAGCGGGGAAAAGCCCTGCGGCTCCTGCGCTCAATGCGTAAAGGCGCAAAAGGGAGTTCATCCCGATATATTCGAGCATAGTGCTTCGGGCGGCGCAAGGTCGTTTCATGTTGATGTTATAAGAGATGTTATAAATGATGTTTATATGTCTCCTAATGAATCGGATTATAAAATCTATATTCTCGGCAATGCCCATTGTATGAGCGAAAGCGCGCAGAATGCTCTTCTTAAAATTCTTGATGAGCCGCCGTCCTATGCCGTGTTTATTTTAACGGCAGTTAATAAATCCGCATTGCTCGAAACGGTGCTTTCAAGGGCGGTAACACTCAGCATAAGCGGTGTTGATGCTAAAACC
>JALEZT010000157.1 GCA_022772725.1 Eubacterium sp. | reverse complement strand
ATAATGGCAGGTATCCCGATTGTTATATCCTTCTTTGGAATTAAAGAAAAGGTTTACATAGAAAAGGAGCCTATCAAATACGGCAGAGCACTTAAAATTGTGTTTGGCAATAGAAATATGAGGGCAATTCTTGCCGCCGCGTTCTTTAATGCTCTTGTTAATCTTGGTGCAATGTTCCTTATGTTCTTCGCAAAATGGAATTGCTACGGTATTTTCAACTTTCCTGCGCTCAACGCTTGGATTGAAAACACAATCGGCTTAAAGGTAACTCTGTCTGAGGAGGGACTTTTATTCCCGATACTCAGCATAAGCAGCGGTATTTCCTATATGCTTTCAATGGCAATTGTTCCTGCACTTCTTAAAAAGATGGATAAGAAAACTCTGTTTATCCATATGTCTTGGATATGCGCAGTTGCCAATGTTGTTGTTTTCATAATATGTATGTATGTTTTCCCGTACACAAGCGCAAATCTCACTCAAGCAAGAATAGGCTTTGTTGTTTATTGCGTTTGCCGTTTCTTCACAAACTTCCCCGTTGGAATGAGCGTTGTGCTTCTTCAAGCAATCTTTTCCGATGCGGTTGATGTTATTGAAATGGAAACGGGAGAAAGACTTGAAGGTGCTGTTTTCTCATTTAAGAGCTTGCTTAATAAAATCGGTATTGCACTTTTCAATCTTATCGTTATGGCAGTTGTTAATGCGTTTGGTTATTCGGCAATGTCAACGGAGCTTACTGCTCTTAAAGATGCAGGCACGCTGACTCGAGAAGCAATGCTTTCAAATCACTTGCCGGTTCTTAATGCAATATTCTTTATGCTCACCGTTTTGGGCTCAATAGGTCTTGTTTTGCAGATATTCCCGATGCTTAAATATAAATTTAACGAAAGCGAATATGAGGATAAGATAAAGGCGTTCAGAGAACAAAAGGATAAAGAGCTTGAAGAACAGCTTAAAGCTGCCGCTCAAAACAATCAATAAACCAAAAAATAACAGGCTGTGAAACGGTGTAATGCCGAATCACAGCCTGTTTTTTTATGATATTATCAGCCGTTAAGGATTTCAAAATTCTTTTTGTTATCCTTATAAAGATTTTTGAAAACGGTAAAGTTTCTGTCGTAAACCGCTTTGTTCTCCTTGTTTGGATGATATGTATGCTTTGCGGGAATAAGTGCTTTAACATGGTCTAAATCGGGGATAAGATCAAGTCCAACCGCTATGCACGCCGCCGCGCCTACTGCGCCGACATTCTGAGGACTGTCAACAACCTCAATATCTCTTTGAAGAATATCGGAAAGAATTTGGCAGGTAACGCTTCCGAGAGCACCGCCGCCGCAAAATCTTATTGTGTCCGAAATCTTAACCTCTTTTTTCATATCCTGTCTTTCAAGCATCCATCTCATATGGAAGCAGATACCCTCAACAACGGCTCTGATAAGCTCCGTTTTGCCTGTTTCGATTTTGATATTGAAAAACATTCCTGCGGCGTTAGGGTCTTCAAACGGGCATCTGTTTCCGTGAAGCCACGGAGTGAATATAGTTCCGTTTGAGCCTGCGGGAACCTTATCAATAACATCCTCCATATAATCGTAAAGATTAAGATTAAGGCTTTCAAAGGAATCCGAAATTGTTTTGTTGTGAAGAAAAACTCCTATATCGTCAAGCGCAAGGTGGTTTTTAACCCATTCAACGCACTTGTTAGAGGTTTCAAGCTCTCCGAAATAATTGTATTTATTCGGGTCTGCACCAACGATTGCCGCCATCATTGCGCCTGCATCAACAACCTGCTTGTCAACAACCGTTCCAACCCAGCCCGATGTTCCGCTGTAAATATGAGTGTCGCCAACCTCAACTGCGCCTGCGCCAACTCCGATAAGCGATGCGTCTCCGCCGCCGCCGAAAACAGCCGTTCCCGGTGCAAGTCCAAGCTCCTGAGCCGCCTTTTCGGTAACCTCGCCAACCTTTTCCGTGCATTTCATAATCTTCGGCAGATGCTCAATATTAACACCTACCATATCGCAAATAGGCTTGCACCAGCCCTCGTGTCCCTTTCTTGTGTCGTAAAGAAGGGTGGCAAAGGCACTGTCCTCCGTCATAACAAATTCGCCGCTTGCACGGCAGATAAGATATTCCTTAACATCAAGCCATTTATAAACTCTTTTAAAGTTTTCGGGCTCGTGCGCTTCAACCCATTTGTATTTCCAAATCGGGTCTTTAACCGATGAGCTTACCGCGCCCGTGTAGCGCAGATATTTAAGAAGCTTTGTAACCTCTGCGCCTGCAATTTTAATGCCGTGCGCAATGCCCTCTTTAAGCTCCTCGCGCGCTCTTTGGTCCATATAGCTCATAGGGTGGCGAACGCAGTTGCCCTCCTTGTCAACAAGAACAAGACCCTGCATCTGCGAGCAGAAGGAAATGCCCTCTATCTGCTCCTTTTTTATGTACGGAACCTTTTCAAAAACGGCTTTGGTAGTTACGCACATTGCCTCCCACCATTCGTCCTCGTGCTGCTCCGCACCGCCTTTAACGCCAACCTCGTCGTCAACATAAAGACCGTAGCCAAGTGATGAAGAGCCTAAAATTCTCATTTCGCTGTCAATTTCGATAAGGCAGGTTTTTATGCCTGTTGTTCCTATATCGTAAGTGATAACATATTTTGCCATAGCTGCTTTAACCTTTCTGCCCAAAAATTATTTGCTCCGAACGGCAAGGGCGTGCAAATCGGAAAAACGGAAGCCTCTGCTATTTTGAAAATGTAAAAGCAGATTCAATAAACTTTAAAAGCTGAACAACGATTTCATCATCGTCAAGCTCATCAATATCAACTCCCGTATAAATGCAAAGCCTCTCTTTATAATACTCGCAGGCAAACGAGAATTGAAGCATTGTCAGCAGATTATCAAGAAAGAATGCAAACATTCTTGGGTCTAAATCCTGCCGAACGTCTCCGCTTGCAAGTGCCTGCGCAATTGCCGTTATATATATTTTGCTTGTTTCACTTTCAATTTCTCTTGCGAAAGCAACAGCCCTTTCGGAATCCTTTTCCGCTGTTATTTCGTTATAAAGCTTTAAGTAATTAATGTTTTCCCTTGAAAGCTCGCAGGTTGCTCTGATAACCTTTTCGGCTTTGATAAGGATTTTATCCTTGCTTTTCATTATTTCTTCAAGCGTGTCGTGAAGCACAACCATACCCTTTGAAATACAGGTGAAAAACAAATCCTCCTTTGTTGCAAAATATTTATACATAAGCCCTATGCTTATGCCCGCGTTTTTTGCAATTATATTTATGTTTGCGTTTTTAAATCCCTTTGAGGAAAATTCCTCAACCGCAACATCAAGAATACTGTTTTTGCGTTCCTCGGAAATTCTGTCAAACGCTTCCTTGTGATGAATATTCGTCATATTTTTGAATTTTGTAACATTGCACAAAGTAATGAAAATCTTTTTGTGCAACTGCAACAAATCCCCTCGCTTAATTTTACATTTGCTTGAAATATACTAACACAAAATTAATAATATGGCAATAATTTGTCATAAATTTTACACAAAAATTTGAATTTGTAATTTGACAAATCGTTGAAAAGTGATATACTTAAAGTGTAATTTAAGTGAGCGACGGCTCACACCCACAAGGGTGAGCGGCGACTCACAGTATATTAATTTTTAAGGAGGAAAAATTTATGGATACAAGATTTGCTATCACAGAGTATCCCGATGCTGCGCAGCTTACGGCTCAGCTTGACGCACTCATCAAAAAACCAATTTATTCAATCAGCAGAGCGGCTCTTAAAGAATATGAGGAAGAGTATTTTGCAAAGAAATGCAAAAAATCAAAGGAGCAGATTGAGGAAGCAAAGAATGTTATTCCCGGCGGTGTTCAGCACAACCTTGCATTTAACTATCCCTTCCCGATTGTTATGGTTAAGGCAAAGGGCAATAAGCTTTATGATGTTGACGGGAATGAATATTTTGATTTCCTTCAAGCAGGGGGACCAACCATTATCGGCTCAAATGATGATGTTGTAAGAAACAAGGTTATCGAGCTTCTTGAAGACTGCGGTCCTTCAACAGGTCTTTTCCATCCTTATGAATATAAGCTTGCAAAGAAAATATCGGAATGTGTTCCGTCAGTTGAAATGTTCCGTATGCTCGGCTCGGGCACAGAGGCTTGTATGTGTGCCGTTCGTGTTGCCCGTCTTGCAACAGGTCATAAAAATGTTATCAAAATGGGCGGTGCTTATCACGGCTGGTCAGATCAGCTTGCTTGGGGTATGCGTGTTCCCGGAACACTTAATATGCAGTCTCACGGCGTTCCGCTCTTCGTTTTCAAGCACACTCAGGAGTTCTTCCCGAATGACTTAAAGAGCCTTGAAAAGAAGCTTATACTTAATAAATTCCGCGGCGGCACTGCTGCTGTATTCATTGAGCCTTGCGGACCCGAATCAGCAACCCGTCCCGTTGATAAGGATTTCCCGAAGGGCGTTCAGGCTCTTTGCCGTAAGTACGGTGCTCTCCTTGTTTGCGACGAGGTTGTAACAGGCTTCCGTATCGGTCTTTCAGGTGCTCAGGGCTATTACGGTATCGATCCCGATATCACAATCTTCGGTAAGATTATCGCAGGCGGCTATCCGGGCGCAGGCGGAATCGGCGGTCATAAAGAGGTTATGAAATATCTCGGCGCAGGTCTTGATAAGGCTGAGGGCAAGAAAATTCATAAGGCTATGTGCGGCGGCACAATGGCGGCAACTCCTATTTCCTGCTGCGCAGGCTACACTGTTATCTGCGAAATCGAAAAGAGAAATGCCTGCCAGGTTGCAGGTCAGATGGCAGACCGTCTTGTTAAAGGTCTTAATGAGTCAATCAAGAAATATGACCTTCCGTTTGTTTGCTACAATATCGGCTCTATCTGCCAGCTTCACACAGTTGCAACAATGCACTTCAAGGTAGACTGGAAGCATCCGTGGACTATCCCGAACACATTAAAGCAAACAAGCATCCGTCAAACAGAAATGCAGTATATGGGAGCCGCTTATATGGCAGAGGGACTCGTTACTCTTGCAGGCTCCCGTCTTTACACTTCAAGCGCATACACCGAAGAGGATATTGATGAATGTATCCGTCGTTTCGATAAGGTTCTTGCAAAGTGCGAAAAGATTGACTATTAATTTAATCAACTAAATAGGGCGGTTTAAGTACCGCCCTTTATGCTATTATACAGTTTATAAAAAAAGGGGAAAACTTTATGGCTTACGAAATTGAAGAAGCTAAAAGATTAGTCGTTGAAGCTGGTAAAAAGCTTA
>JALEZT010000121.1 GCA_022772725.1 Eubacterium sp. | reverse complement strand
GAGCTTGTGTTCACCGCCTTTTCGGGCTCTCATCAGGACGCTATTAATAAAGGTAAAATATATATGGATGAAACCCATTCGGATTATTGGGAGGTTCCCTATCTTCCGATAGACCCCGCAGATGTGGGCAGGGAATATGAGCCTGTTATCAGAATTAATTCTCAAAGCGGAAAGGGCGGCTCGGCGTTTATTCTTGCTAATGATTACGGAATTAAAATGCCAAAGGCAATGCACCCCGAGTTTGGCGCAGTTGTTCAAAGGGTGTGTGATGAAAAGGGCAAGGAGCTTAAAGCCGGCGAGGTTTTCGACCTTTTCCAAAAGGAATACAGAAATGTTTGCGGACCGTATAGATTGCTTAATTATAAGGTCAGCGAGGAGAAAAAGGAAAGCGATTCGCTCACCTCGGTTCATTTCAGCGGAGAAATTAAGTATAAGGATGAAGCACCCGTTAAAATCACGGGCGACGGCTCAGGTCCTATCGGCGCGTTCTTCTCGGCTATCAAGGCAGTCGGCATAACCGATTATGAGTTTGTTGATTACAGTGAGCACGCTATTTCCGTTGGCTCGGATTCAAAGGCGATAAGCTATATTCATCTTAAAAATCCGCAGGGCAAGGATGTTTTCGGTATCGGTGTAAGCCATAATATCAGCTATGCTTCAATGAAGGGTATTGTTTGTGCTATCAACCGCGACCAGCCCGACACAATGCGTGATGACACAATGCCCGGCATTTTTGATGTTTGCTAAGGAGAAAGAAAATGAAAAATTATAAAATTACAGTATTAAAGGGCGACGGAATAGGCCCCGAAATTGTTGATGAATGTATTAAGGTTTTAAATGCCGCAGGCGAGAAATTCGGCTTTGAGCTTGATTATGATTATCAGCTTTTAGGCGGCTGTGCAATAGACGCAACGGGTGTTCCGTTTCCGAAGGAAACAGAGGAGGCCTGCAAGGCAAGCGACGCGGTGCTTCTCGGTGCAGTAGGCGGTCCAAAATGGGATACTCAGCCGGGTAACAACCGCCCCGAAAAGGGACTTCTTGCAATCCGCGAGGCGCTTGGACTTTTCGCAAATCTTCGCCCTGCAAAGATTTTTGCTCCGCTTAAATCGGCTTCTCCCATCAAGGAGGAAATCATCGGCGATGGGCTTGATATTCTTATCGTTCGCGAGCTTACCGGCGGAATTTATTTCGGCGACAGAGGCACTTATGAGGAAAACGGCATTGTCGGTGCTTACGATACGGAAAGATATACCGTTCCCGAAATCAAGAGAATTGTTAAAGCAGGCTTTGAATATGCAATGAAGCGCCAAAAAAGGCTCACCTGCGTTGATAAGGCAAATGTTCTTGATTCTTCAAGGCTTTGGAGAAAGGTTGTTGAAGAGGTTAAGGCTGATTATCCCGAGGTTGAGGTTTCATATATGTATGTTGATAACTGCGCAATGCAGCTTGTTCGCAATCCCGGTCAGTTTGACACAATAGTAACCTCAAACATTTTCGGAGATATTCTTTCAGATGAGGCTTCAATGATAAGCGGCTCAATCGGTATGCTTGCTTCCGCTTCTCTTGCAGAGGGCACCTTCGGTCTTTATGAGCCTATCCACGGCTCTGCACCCGATATTGCAGGTCAGCAAAAGGCTAATCCGCTTGCAACAATTCTTTCGGGTGCAATGATGCTCCGCTACACCTTCGGCGAAGCAGAAGCCGCAGACGCAATTGAAAAAGCAGTTGATGTTGCACTCACAAAGGCAAGAACGCCTGATATTTACGAGGACGGCTTTGAAAAGGTTACAACCTCGCAGATGGGCGATATTGTTGTTTCGCTTTTATAAGAATTAACACATATAAAAAAGCTTCGGAGGATTGTTTCTCCGAAGCTTTTTTATTTACCATTTTAAATTGTGCAGACTGCCCTTGAGCGAAAGCTCGGGATAATCCCATTGCCGTAAAACCTCATAAACGCCTACGGCAACGCTGTTGCTCAAATTCAGGCTTCTTATAATTCCCCTCATCGGCAGACGAACGCATCTGTCGTGGTTTGCTTTAAGAAGTTCCTCGGGAAGCCCCTTCGTTTCCTTGCCGAAAACAAGAAAGCACCCGTTCGGATATTTAATATCACTGTGCGTTTGCTCCGCCTTTGTTGTGAAATAGAAAAATTCCGCGCCCTTGTTTTTCTCAAAAAACTCCTCTGTTGAGGCGTAGTATGTTATGTCCAGCTTATCCCAGTAGTCAAGCCCTGCGCGGCGCACCTGCCTGTCGGTTATCGTAAAGCCCATAGGCTCAACAAGATGAAGCCTTGCGCCCGTTGCGGCGCAGGTGCGTGC
>JALEZT010000114.1 GCA_022772725.1 Eubacterium sp. | reverse complement strand
TTTTCTTAATGCTATCGACTTCGAGTAATTTGTCTTCTGCTTCCTTGAGCTTTTGACTTAAAATTTCATTTTTGGAATCAATGGAATCTGCTCTTTTATCAAGGTATTCTTCCCTTTGGTTGAGCCTGTTTTCCTGTCTTTGAACCTCGCTTCTTCTTTCGCGGATTTCTTTGTCTGCTTCCGAGCGAAGCTTATGAATTTCGTCCTTTGCTTCAATAAGGCTTGTTTTCTTTGCGGTTTCAGCCTCTGCAAGAGCGTCGTTAATAATCTTTGTTGCTTCCTGTGTTGCGGAGCCTATTTCCTTTTCATTTGCCTTTTGCTTAACAACAGAGCCAACGACAAAGCCTATAACGGCGAAAATAACCGAACACACAACAGCAATAATAACTGCGGTTAATATACTCATCAAATCAATAGCACCTCCTTCTGTTAATAGTTTTTCAAAATCAAATATCATCAGAAAAGGTACAGTTTAAATACAAACCATAGAAATATGAAGATACTATACAATATAGGTCTTTATATAGAACTTCCCAATTATAATACACCCATATCTTGTATCTGTCAAGGTGTAAGAAACGGAAAACTATTTAATATTTACAAAATTGTTACAAATTTGCAAAAAAGGTAAATATCTTTAACGCACAAAAACGCACAAATTTTGTTGACAACAGAAAAAATAGTGGTATAATATTAGCAACAATTGATATGTAAAGTTATGACGGGAACAAGACTGCCAAGCCTTTTATTCAGAGAGCGCTTTCTTTGCTGAAATAAGCGTATAAAATGCCGCAAGCCACCATCCCCGAGCGCCGCCAATACCGGCCGTTTTGCCTGCGTTAAGGGCTAATGAGCGGCACAAAATATTTTTTGTGCAATTCAGGTGGAACCGTGTTATTTATGCACCCTGATTTTTTCAGGGTGCTTTATTTTTTATACATTAAATTTTTACGGAGGGATTACTATGAAAATCACATTAAAAGACGGCTCCGTTAAGGAATATGCCTCTGCCGTTTCCTGTGAGGAAATAACAAAGGATATTTCAATGGGGCTTTTCAGAAACGCCTGCTGTTGCAGGGTAAACGGAAGGGTAACCGATTTAAGAACAGTTATCGGCGAGGATTGCACCTTTGAGGTTTTAACCTTTGATGATAAGGACGGAAAAAAAGCATTTAACCACACCGCTTCTCATATTATGGCTCAGGCTGTTAAAAGGCTTTATCCCGATGCAAAGCTCACAATCGGCCCTGCAATTGACGATGGCTTTTATTACGATTTCGATGTTGAAACTCCGTTTTCTCCCGAAGACCTTTCAAAAATCGAAGCAGAGATGAAAAAAATTGTTAAAGAGGGCTTTTCTATTGAAAAGTTTGAGCTTTCTCCCGAAGAGGCAATAAAGCTTATGGAGGAGAAAAACGAGCCGTATAAGGTTGAGCTTATCAATGAGCACGCCGAAAAGGGCGAGCCGATAAGCTTCTATAAGCAGGGCGAATTCACGGAGCTCTGCGCAGGCCCTCATCTTATGGAGGTTAAGCCTGTTAAAGCGTTTAAGCTCACAAACTGTACGGGCGCATATTGGAGAGGAAATTCGGAAAATAAAATGCTTTGCCGTGTTTACGGAACTGCATTTCCGAAGGCTTCTATGCTTGAAGAGCACCTTGCAAGGCTTGAAGAGGCAAAGAAAAGAGACCATAATAAGCTTGGCAGAGAGCTTGAACTCTTCACAACCGTTGATTATATCGGTCAGGGACTGCCCATTTTGCTTCCGAAGGGTGCAAAGGTCATTCAGCTTATGCAAAGATGGGTTGAGGATGAGGAGGCAAAGCGTGGCTGGCAATTAACAAAAACTCCTTTAATGGCAAAATCCGATTTATATAAAATTTCGGGACATTGGGATCATTATCAAGACGGTATGTTTATTCTCGGAGACGAGGAGAAGGACAAGGAGGTTTTTGCTCTTCGTCCGATGACATGCCCGTTTCAGTATCAGGCATATCTTAATAAGCCCCGTTCATACAGGGAATTGCCGTTAAGATATGATGAAACATCAACTCTTTTCAGAAATGAAGCAAGCGGAGAAATGCACGGCCTTATCCGCGTTCGTCAGTTCACAATCTCCGAGGGACACCTTATGTGCACTCCCGACCAGCTTGAAGATGAGTTCAGAGGCTGTCTCGAGCTTTGCGAATATATGCTCAAAACGCTCGGACTTTATGAGGATGTAACATTCAGATTTTCTCAATGGGATCCCGATAACCGTGAAAAGTATATCGGAACTCAGGAGCAGTGGGACGAAGCACAGGGCGTTATGAAGAATATTCTTGATGACCTTGGACTTAATTATGAAATCGGTATCGGCGAGGCGGCGTTCTACGGCCCGAAGCTTGATATTCAAATTAAAAATGTTTTCGGTAAAGAGGACACTCTTATCACAATTCAAATCGACCAAATGCTTGCCGAGAAATTCGGTATGGAATATACGGATAAGGACGGCACAAAGAAAAATCCTTATATTATTCACAGAACATCAATCGGCTGCTACGAGAGAACGCTTGCACTTCTTATTGAAAAATATGCAGGTGCATTCCCAACATGGCTTGCTCCCGTCCAGGTTAAGCTTCTTCCGATTGCAGACAGGCATCTCGATTATCTTTATGATATTAAAAAGAAGCTTGAAGCAGAGGGTATCCGTTGCGAGATAGACGACAGAAGCGAAAAAATCGGCTTCAAAATCCGCGCCGCACAGCTTGAAAAGGTTCCTTATATGCTTATCGCAGGCGATAAGGATATTGAAAACGGCACCGTTTCCGTTCGTTCAAGAAAGGACGGCGAGCAGGGCGCAGAGGATATAGACACCTTCCTTGCAAAAATTCTTGAAGAAATCAAAGCAAAAGCATTATAATTCAATAAAAGCCTAATTGTTTATAGGAGCGTCGGGGTCGCCGCTCCCTACAAAAATATCATTTAGGTTTTTATATACCCCGTAGGGCAGGGGCTTGCTCCTGCCGAATACGTTTTTTATTAATATAAAACCGCCTCGGGATTTCCCAAGGCGGTTGCTTTATTTTTATTCTATTCTATTTCATTTTATAAAAATTCTTTGAAGCCCTTCAAGCATTCTTCTGATTGTTCTCTTGATTTTGCGCCAAACCGTTTGCTTTGGATTTTTGATTATATAATCTTTCATAAAGCCTTTTATGTTGCCGCTTTTTATATATGAATACTGCTTTTCGGTGTAAAGGCGTTTAAGCATTTCATCGTTGATTATATCCCCGTAAATATCAAGCGTTTCCTTGATTTTTTCCTCTGCCTTTTTCGGCGAAAGCCACGCAATGTAATAATCAAAGCAGCCTGCCATATAGCAGCCTGTGTAGTGGTCAAGATATTCCTGCGGAATGTCCTCGGCAGAGCCGAAATATTTAATGATTCCGTTAAGAACATATTTTTGCAGAGAGTGCATATCGGGATAGTATTTAGAGCAAAGTCCGCCTCTTATGCAGTAGTAGTTGTAAACATATTTGCTTGTAACTGCAACAGAGCCTTTAATGTGCTTTGTATAGCTTAAATTGAATATATGATCCTCGCCGAAGGTGATATTTGTGTCATACAAAATGTGATTATTCTTAACAATATCCGTGCGAAACATTTTTGCCCAGGGGAACCAAATCATTCTGTCAAGCTCCAAAAATCTGCCGTTGATTTCCTGCGCGGGTATTATCATATCCTTTTTCGGCTGGGGCTTTTTTGAAAAGCGTATCTCATAATGCGATGCAATAACGAAATCAACGTCGTCGGTCATAAGCTCCGCCATATCGGCAAGCGCGTTTTCAAGAAATGCGTCGTCGGCGTCAAGACAGGTCATAAGTTCGCCTCTCGCCTCGGAAATTGCTTTGTTTCGCGCGGCGGAAACACCTGCGTTTTCCTGATTAAAAACGCGTATGCGGCTGTCCTTTTTTGCAAGAGCTTCAAGAATTTCAAGCGTGTTGTCCTTTGAGCCGTCGTTAACAACAACTATTTCAAAATTCGTGTAGGTCTGCTTCAAAACGGAATTAATGCAGTTTTCAATAAAAGCCGAAGCGTTGTAGGCAGGAATAATAACGCTTATCAGTTTCATTTTTGCACCTCCGAATGTGAATATCTTTCAAAAAATTCATTCAGCGTTTTTTCATAGGTTTTTCTGTCAGTATAATAATTTGCGGCGTGAACTGCATCTTCTATGCCAACAATATATTTCTCTGATGAGCAGGCGTCATAAAGCTCCTTTTCCATATAATAAGGCACATAATCGTCTGCCTTTCCGTGTATGAAAAGAATGGGAGCCTTTGCATTTTTAACCGATTCCTCGGGCGCCGCCTGCTTAAAGGAGTAGCCGCAAAAAATTCTGCAAAGCAAATCGCAAATATAAAGGGCAGGAAAATCGGGCAGATGAAAAGAGGTGCGAAGCTGATATGAAAATTCCTTCCAGGCAGATGTATAGGCGCAGTCGGAAACTATGCCCTTAACCTCGCCCTTCTCAATTTTGTCGCTCATCATAAGAACGGTTGCTCCGCCCATTGAAACTCCGAGCAGGAAAATATCCAAATCGGGGAATCTTTTTTCTGCGTATTTGAGCCACAAAAGCGTGTCCTTTGATTCGTGAGTGCCGTAGCCCATAAATTTTCCGTCGCTTATTCCGCAGCCGCGGTGCTCGGGCATAAGCACGGTAAAGCCCTCATCAATAAAATAATTAACCATCAGGCAAAATTCGCCAAGCCCCGTGCTTCTTGCTCCGTGGCAGGCAATAATTATTTTTCCGTTGCTTTTTTCGGGCACATAAAGGGTTGCTTTCAGCGTTTCGCCGTTGTCGGCGGTTAAAGTCAGTGCTTCAAGCGGCAGGTCATTCATTTTGCAGTATGCCCGTCTTAAATCGCTGCTGTGCCCCTCGGGAGGCGGACTGCACGCAATCGCCTTTGTGATAAAGTCGGGAATTCTTATCGGCTTGTACCAAACAAGCTGATTAAAAACAAATATGCAAATTATAAATATCAAAAGAATAATAATTGCAAGTGCAATTAAAAATATACTTAAAATCTTCATTTTCTTTCACACACAAAAACATTCCAGCCCTTTTCGCCGTGATGTTCAATTATTTCAAATGAGTTTTCTTCAAAGGAAGCAATAACCTCATCCTTTCGGGAGTCAATGATTCCTCCCGTAATGTAAAATCCGCCGTCTTTAAGGAAATTGCCAACCTCTTTGTTGAATTCCATAATAACATCGGCAACTATATTTGCAACGATAATGCTGTATTTTCCGCTGATTTTATCGGATAAATTTCCGTTAACCGCAGTAAAGGCAGGGGAGGAGAAGCCGTTTTTTTCTGCATTTTCAATTGCGGTTTTAACCGCAAGCTTGTCAATATCAACTCCAACTGCCGATTTTGCGCCGAGCAAAAGAGAAGCAATCGAAAGAATACCGCTTCCGCAGCCTATGTCAAGCACGGTTGAAAAATCGTTAACATAATCTTCAAGCGTTTCAAGGCAAAGCTTTGTTGTTGGGTGGCTTCCCGTTCCGAAGGCAAGCCCCGGCTCAATTCGCAAAACAGTTCTTCCGTTTGCGTTGCAGTCATTTTCCCAGTCGGGCTGAATAAGCAGCCTTTTGCCAACGGGCATTGCGTGAAAATAATGCTTCCAATTGTTAACCCAGTCCTGCGCCTTGCAGTCCTCGGTGCCAAGCTCATATTCAATATTCTGCGCTTCAAATCTTTCTTTAAGGAATGAAACTGCTTCAAGCGGATTTTCGTGAGGGTTAATATAAATATGTATAATCCCTGTTTCTCTGTCCTTTTTAAGAAGCGATTCCTCAATTAAATCTATATGCGCAATTTCAAGCGTTTCTTCTTCAAGGGCTGAATAATCCTCAATATAAATTCCGTAGGGAACAACCATATTTGCAATGGCGCAGGCGTTGTCTAAATCCCTGCTTGAAACGGTAATTGCAATTTCGGTCCAGCTCTGTTTAAGTTCGTTTTCCATATATGTGCTCCCGTTTTTTTAATCAAGTTTAACCTTGTGCTCTGTTGAGGAAAGTCCGTGGTTATAAAGCTTTCTGTTGTCAAGCGACCATTGCCTTTCCGTAAATTTTCCGGGCTCCGACTTTGAGGTTGCGCTGTTAAATTCATAGATTTCAGCGTCAAGAGTGTCAAGCGCGGAAAGTATCTCTGCTTCAAGAAACATCGGGCGAACGGGCGAGCCGTATTCGGGAACTCCGTGATGGCTTAATATCATATGTTCAAGAAGAACGGTTTTTTCGCGGCTTATGTTAAGCTTTTTTCCTGCCTCCTCAACATACATTGCACCCTTAACAAGATGGCCTATCAGCTCTCCCTCGGTTGAATAGCCCTTAACAAGCCCTGTTTTTCCGAGCGAAAATTCCCAGGTTTTTGCAACATCGTGAAGAATTGCTCCTGCAAGAAGCAAATCCTTGTTTATGTTAGGATAAATTCTGCATATTTCCTCTGCCATACGAACAATGCTCATTGTGTGAAGCATAAGTCCGCCTATCATTGCGTGATGAAGCTTAAAGGCGGCAGGGCAGTTGATAAGCAAATCCTTTTTTTCGTTTAAAATAGTTGTTGTTATTGCTTTAAAATCAGGGTCTTTAAAAGCCTCTGCGCGCTTCAAAATCATATTGAAAATCTGCTGTCCGCCAACCTCGGAGGAGGGCACAAGCTCGGAAAGATTATAATCGTCTCCGGCGGCGGCAGGTCTTATCTGCGCAATTCGGAATTGGTCCTTGCCGTTGTACTGCTCAACGGTTCCTCTGATTTTAACAACCATTTCCTCCTCAAAAATTTCCTTACCGCCGAAATCCCAAAGCTTTGCGGGCATTTCTCCGTCCTTGTCGCCAATAATTAAATCAAGATATGAAGCGCCGTTTTTCGTTTTCTTTTCCTCGCATCTTTTTATAAGAACGAAGCCGTCGCACATACCGTTATTTAAGGTTTTAAAATTCATCTGCGATACCTCTTTTTATTTATTACTATCTCTAATTATATAACATATTTTTGTAATTATCAATCAATAATAAGTAATAATATTAACCTGTCCGAATTTTAATACGGTGTAAATAATATTCGCCGTTCTTGACAAACGGCGTTTTGATTGCTAAACTATTTATATTAATTACATAATAAATCTATTTTACGGGGGCATAAAATTGAATTTCGATAATCTATGTATGAACTGCTTTGAGCCCTTAACCCAAGGCAGTGTGTGCGCAAAGTGCGGATTTGATAATGACAGTGAATGTGATATGCTCTATCTTCCGAGGAAAACCGTTCTTGCAGGTAAATATGTTGTCGGAAAGGCACTTTCGCAGGAAAGCGACGCCGTAACATATTCGGGCTATGATATAAAGCAAAGAAAGGCTGTTATAATCAGGGAATTTATGCCTAAGGGAATTGCAAACAGGCTTGAAGGAAACCTTGATGTTCATATTCGCGAAAGGTATAAAAAAAGCTTTCAGGGCTATAAGGCTTCATTCTTAAAGCTGTGGAGCACATTAAAGGGAATGAATTCGCTTTCCGCCGTTATACCTGTTTATGATGTTTTTGAAGAAAACGAAACGGCTTATTCGGTAAGCGAAAAAATGGCAACCGTTTCTCTTCGCGATTTCCTTTTAAGAAACAATGATAATAATATTTTGTGGGAAAAGGCAAGGCTTATGTTTATGCCTGTTTTAACCACGCTTGAA
This sequence comes from Eubacterium sp., assembly GCA_022772725.1. Classification (GTDB taxonomy): domain Bacteria; phylum Bacillota; class Clostridia; order Oscillospirales; family Acutalibacteraceae; genus Eubacterium_R. Next base: position 946 of record JALEZT010000114.1, on the reverse strand, counting down.
AATCTTCATTCAAACGGTATTATCCACGGTGCAATAAGCCCCGATGCGCTTGTTTTGTGTAAGGACGGCAAGGTTAGGCTTGCAGGCTTTTGCATAAGCGAATGTTGCTGCGCGGGCGGCGAGCTTGAATTTAATGCAAATGAGGGCTACACTGCTCTTGAACAGTACGATAATAACCATAAGGTTTGCCCTGCAACAGATATTTATGCCTTTTCCGCGTGTATTTACCGTGCACTTGTTGGCACAAATCCTCCAAGCGCAGTTGAAAGAGAAATAAACGATAAGCTGATGATACCGAACAGGATTGCCGAAAAAATCCCTGCGCATGTTATTAAGGCGCTCGGCGCAGGCTTGCAGATATATCCCGAAAAGCGTATTCAAAATGTTTATGATTACCGTGAGCTTTTAAATGCCGCTCCGTCTGTTGTTGCGCAGTCATCTGTTGAAGAGGCGGTTAAAGACCCCGGCATACAGGACAAGCCTGTTGAAAGAACACCGGCAAGGCAGAAAAACGATAAAAAGGACGACGGCAAAAAGAAAGCAATCATCGCAATTGTTGCGGTTATTCTTGTTGTTGTTATCGGTGCGGCGGTGTATTTCTTCGGCTTTTCGGATGCGTTTAAGCCCGAGGAAACAACAGAGAGCACAACACTTGCTTCTGTAACAGTTCCCGATTTCTGCTCGGCAGGCTATACCGAAACAGATGTTAAAAACAGTGGAACATGGAATAAGCAGTTTAAAATAACCTTTAATTATGAGTATTCAAAGGAAAAGGAAGCAGGCATTGTCTTTAAGCAAAGCGTTGCGGCAGGCGAAACGGTTAATGAGGGATGCGAGATTGTCTTAACCGTCAGCAAGGGTATTGAAACGGCAAGCGTTCCGAATGTAAACGGATTGAATCAGGATGAAGCTGTTAAGCAGCTTGAAGCGGCAGGCTTTGCAGTTA
>JALEZT010000109.1 GCA_022772725.1 Eubacterium sp. | reverse complement strand
AAGGACGGCGTTGAGGGTATGCCGAGCGATGCGCTCCATACCTGCGCGGCGTGCGAAACAATGAAGGTACCGACAGTTGCAAAGAGCGGCAGTCAAATCAAGGTAGGCTGGGAGCTTGTCGGCTCACACGGATATGTTGTAATGTGGTCAACAGACCCAACCTTTAAAACAGGCGTAAGCCATAAATATATTACAGGCCATAGCGTAAACAATTACACAATAACAGGCATTAATTCAAATCAAACATATTATGTAAGAGTACGCGCTTGGCGCAACTGGGACACAGGCTATGTTTACGGTGCGTGGTCGGATAGCACAACAGCATAACAAAACAACACGGGAGAGCATTCGCTCTCCCATTGTTTTTGTTATGATTGTAGGAGTCGGCGTCCCCGACGACCCGTATATTCGGCAGGAGTAAACCCCTGCCCTACGGGGAATATGAAACCTTAATGATATTTTGTAGGGGTCGGTTTCCACGCCGACCCGTTTTTTACGGAACGCCGAGGACGGCGTTCCTTTTTTGTGCTTTACAACCGAAAAAAACAATCATATCCCGTAGGGGCGAACTGTGTTCGCCCGCTTTTGTATAAATGCGATTTACGGGAAAACACAGTTTTCCCCTACGGTGTTGCATTTAGATTTTATAACGATTTAAATGATATTTCGTAGGGGTCGGTTTCCACGCCGACCCGTTTTTTACGGAACGCCGAGGACGGCGTTCCCTACGAAGCATATAAAACCTCAATGCTATTTTGTAGGGAGCGGCGGTCTCACCTGCCGGTTCGGTCGGTGCTTCTGCTGACGCAGAGGTGTCCACCGGACACCCGCACCCTCGACGCTCCAAGCAACAAAAAAGGAGGGCTATTTGCCCTCCCGCATAAATAATGATTTATTTATTAAGATTTTTAAGATACTGCTCCTTAATCAGCAAATAGCTTTCCTCGCTTATATCGTGCTCAATCTTGCAGGAATCGCGGTATGCCGTTTCCTCGGAGGTGCCGAGCTGCATTAAAAAGCCTGCTATAACATTGTGTCGTTCATATATCTTTTCGGCAATTTCTCTGCCCTTATCAGTTAAAGAAATATTGCCGCTGTTGTCAACCGAAATATAATTCTCTTCGCGCAGGTTTTTCATATAAACAGAAACAGAAGGCTTTGAAAAGCCCATTTCATTGCTTATGTCAATGCTTCTGCAATAGCCCTTTCTGTTGTGAATAATCAAAATTGTTTCAAGATAGTTTTCTGCGCTTTCCTTTATTTTCATAATCTCACCCCGTTTTTTATATATTATCACAAACAGAATGAAAATTCAATTATAAAAGCGGAGTGATTTTTTAAAATAAAACTCTGAAATTAAAGCTTTGCGAGCAATGCGGGCAGGTTGCCCTGTGCTTGCCCTTAACCCTTTTCATTCTTAAAACCGCCTTGCAGTTAGGGCATTTTCTGAATATGTGCGTTTTTCTGAATTTCCATCTGTTTTGCAAAAGTTGAAATTGCTTTTTAATTCTTCCGATGAATTGAAGCCACTTGTAGTTTTCAGCCCTGCGCTTTTGAGTGTTTTTAGAGAAAACACGGAAAAAGGTAAATATAAGAATTCCGGTTGAAGCGGCAAATAAAATGTAATAAACTGTTGTGTTTGTTAATCTGCCGATAATCATTGAAAGTATTGCACAAATGAAATAAATCCAAATCAGTGCCCTGTAAAGTTGATCAACGCCGTATCTGCCGTACATAAATCTTTGAAATTTGATTTCAAGATTACTGAAAAATTTTTTCATAAATTCACAAGCCTTTCGCTATTTAATACCTGCTTTTAATTGTTATATTGCTCGGCGTTGTTTCTTTCGCCGAAGTATTGCTCTGCATTATCCTGCGAGCCGTAGTCGCTTTGATATCCTCCGCTTTCACTGTAAGAGGTGGTTGGCTGCTGCTCGGGATTATAGCTTCCCGAATTTGCACGGGAATAAATTCCTCCGAAGAGCGAAACGATTAACCAAATAACAATTCTTACGGCAAAAATAATCAATATAAATCTTAATATCCTTGAAAGGCAACCGCCCGAATATCTTCTCTGCCTTTGATATGTTCGTTCGTCAGGCTCGTTGAAGCCACCGAAATCCGTGAAAACCGTGTAGCCGCCGAAGGGATTTGAAAATCCGCCGTTTCTTATTCTTTCGTAGGTTGCGTTATAGGTGTAGTTATCGGGCTCCATAGCGCACGCCTGCTGAATGTGAGAAAGTGCAATTTCTCTTTTGCCCGCTCCGTAATTTGCAACTGCCGATAAATAATACCATTGAGCCGTTCTGTCTTCAATCTGATTAAGCAGATTAAGCGCCTGCACAAACTGTCTGTTATTTATAAACTGTGCAATTGATGTGTAATAATCAGGTGCAGAGGAGGCATTCCCGGAAGAGCGTCTGTATCCTCTTGAATATGACGAAGAGCCGCCTGCGTTGCCGTTTTTTATCTGGTCGAATGCCGCATTTATTTCGG